>JAFDXA010000480.1 GCA_018268185.1 Bacteroidota bacterium | reverse complement strand
CTGCTTGAAAAAAACATTCCCTTTTACAATGACCTTGTCCCAGCACAAAAGATTCTTTTTCAGCAGCAGGTAGAAAAGTTCCTGGAACAGGTAAGAATCAGCGGAATCAATACTGTAGTAGAAGACAGCGACAGGATCATGATCGCTGCCAGCGCAATCATACCGATCTTCTATTTCCCCGGTTGGGAGTATTGTAATCTTGATGAAGTTTTACTGTACCCGGATGCCTTTGATGAAAATTTCCGGCAGGAGGGAACTGAACGAAACATGCTGGGGGTAGTAGGAGACGGTTCCTTTCAACGGGTGATGATACTCTCAAGGCATGCACTGCGGGAAGGTTTTTCCAATAGAACCGGCAAATCCAATACTGCCATTCACGAATTTGTTCACCTGGTAGATAAGACCGATGGTGCCATTGACGGGATTCCGCAGTTGTTGATGGAGAACAGTTATGTGCTTCCCTGGGTTGAATTAATGCGGAAGAACATCATGCTTATCAAAGAACAGGATTCGGATATAGATACTTATGGGGCTACCAATACGGCTGAATTCTTTGCTGTGGCCTCCGAGTATTTCTTTGAACGCCCCGACCTTCTGAAAGCGAAACATCCCGAATTGTATGAAACATTATCGCGTATTTTCGGGCATTATAACGGGCTTAAAGTCAGCAACGAAAAATAAATAGGGATTTTATCAATTAGTTTGCATTTTCAATGTTTAAACATTGTATATTTGTTTTAAGTTTGAACAAAGCAGTATATGAAGCCATTATATAAAAGAATATTACTGATTGCGCTGGTGCTTTTCCTGGTTGGAGCCGGGGTAGCCTGGTATATTTTTACCGAGAAATTCACGGATACAGCAGAAAGAAAGCCTGAGTATACGGTAGAGGCCATGGATTTTATCAAGGAATTTGAAAAAAATGACAGCCTGGCTAACAAGAAGTATACAGAAAAGATCATTGCGGTAAATGGAACTGTTTCCGAGATAGAGGCGGCAGATACCACGGCCAATATAAAATTCGTAGACACGCTTTCTGGCAGTTATATCATTTTTGCGTTTCAGCAACAGCACCTTGCGGAAGCTAAACTGCTTAAAGTTGGCGATAAGGTATCCATAAAAGGTTCCTGCAGTGGCGGTACCTATAGTGAGATCCTTGGTACAGAATTCATAAGTTTTAAAAGGGCTGCTATCAATAAATAAGATTATAGCGTATCAAACCAAATCAAAATAAAAAAATGAAAAAAACAACGTTAGCACTGGCACTGGTATTATCAACAGGCGCTTTATTTGCACAAAAGAAAACCACAACTTCAGCATCTGTTAACTTCGATGCAACAACCAGCCTGGATGCACTTCCAAAGGCTGAAAACAAAACAGCAGTAGCTGCGTTGGATACAAAAGCCGGTACCATCGCTTTTGAAGTTGTTATCAAGAACTTCAGTTTCAGCAACCCGATGATGCAGGATCATTTCAACAGTGAAGGCTGGATGAATTCAGACAAATACCCAACCGCAACTTTCAAAGGAACCATCACAGACATTGCTTCAGTTAATTTTGCAAAAGATGGTGTGTATAATGTAAACGTAGAAGGTAACCTCACATTACATGGAGAAACAAAACCACTCAAAACAAAAGCAGTAATCACTGTTGGAAGCAAAACGATAACAGCAAAATCAACTTTTACAATTAAACTCGAAGATTACAAGGTAGAAGGAAAAGCTATCGCAGCTGGGAAGGTAGCAAAAGAACCTACCATTTCAGTTTCAGCTGATTTCTAATCTCATAAAAATCCAATAAAAGCCCCGGTAAATCACCGGGGCTTTTTCGAAGGATCAATCTTCATTCATCAATGCTATTTCGTTGAAAATGTTTACAAGCTCGCCCGGCCTGCTGAAGAAAGGAGAATGACTGCTATCTATTCTGTAAACTTTTTTACATGGCATTTCAGTGTACATCAGTTTCTGGATATAAGGGGTAACGGCCCTGTCTTGTGTACATTCTATATAATACCGGGGTACTGAGCCAAACCTGTTTTCAGAAAGCTCCATTATGTATGAACCTGATTCAACAGGCTCATGGCTCAAGATGCATTTGGCCATTTCAACAATATCATCCGTACAATCGTGGTAAAGCCCCTTTTTATAAATGTCTGCATGTAAAGTATGCGACTTTGTTTCCGGCGATTGCACCACGTATGGCTTAAGCCAGCCCCCTGTGTCCAGGGCAGAATATTCACGCTGGCATTTCCCGCCCGGAACGAGGTAAGCTGCGAGGTAAATAAGCTTTGTAATCCTGTTCGGCCTATATTCGGCCACCTGGGATATCATGATCCCATTCTTGCTATGGCCTACCAAAATGATCTCGCCTTCAATGCTGTCAACCAGTGCACAGATTTTTTTCACTGTTTCTTTCATCTTCACTTCCATGATCGGAGTTTTGTCTCTGCCCATTCCCGGCAGGTCAATGGCTATTGCATGGTAGCCTGATTTTTTTAGAAGGGGAACAACTTTGTGCCAGTTCCAGGAACTATGCCATGATCCGTGAATAAGTATGAATGTTTTCATATAGATTTTTTATGACACAAAGTTGCTGATCGGAGCCGCTGCAGGCAACCCGTTTCTTGCTGATATCTATACAATAACATCGATCTATAAAAAAATCCCCCGCAATTGCAGG
>JAFDXA010000047.1 GCA_018268185.1 Bacteroidota bacterium | reverse complement strand
TCCTACCAAGAATCAATTTGAATCTTTAAGCACCGAAGCTAAAACAGCTTTGGGTGCATCACTGAAGAATACCTGGACCGCCGAGAAAAATAATTCCAATATAATCCTCAATCAAAGCTTCCAGGTTAATGGCGGTTTCAATATAAAACTCAGTTCAAAAAATAAACTGGCTGCTATACTTGCAGTGAATTACAACAGGAGCAATCGCAACACTTCATTTGAAAACAGGATACTGCGTTTCCAGGGAAATGTGCCAGACCTGTACTTCGATTATTACAACAACAAATACAACCGCGAAGTGCTGGCCGGAGCACTGGCCAACATAACCCTTCAATTGGGAAATCACAGTAAGATATCGTTTAAAAATATCCTCAACGTAAATACATCCAACTACGCCACACTGAGGAACGGTTTGAATTATGAAGGTCGTACAGCCGGTGTGCCTGATAATATCAGGGCAACAGAACTGGCATTCAAAGCAAATACATTGTTCAACTCACAACTCACCGGTGAGCACGACATTAAAAAATACAAAGCAAAACTGCATTGGTACGGTAGCTTCAATATACTTGATCAATATGTTCCTGATCAGCGCCGCATTCAATATGAACAGGAAGATCCAACCCAAGCCAATTCTCCTTACATCATTTACATACCTGTTTCCAATGCTTCGCAGAAGAACGGCAGCAGGTATTATGGTTATCTCAACGACTATATCTATACAGCCGGCGGGGATCTGCAGAAAACATTCAGCATAAAAAATGTTCCTCAAACAGTTAAAGCCGGTTATATGTTCCAGGTGAAAGACAGGCTGTTTAACTCGAGGCCTTTTACGGTATACAATCCTTCAGGGAGTAACCAGTTTCAATACCTGCCGCAGGACCAGGTTTTTGCAGCATCAAATTATGGCGACGGTAAACTCGCATTCAATGAACTCAGCGGAACAAGCTACCGGTACGTAGCGAACTCTATACTCAATGCAGGCTTTCTGCAATTCGACAACCAGATCGGCAATAAGTTCAGGGTTGTATGGGGTGTTAGGGTAGAAAATTTTGACCAGGTGATCGGCAGTATGAAGAAGAGCGATCCAAGGCATGTTTATAATAAGGTAACAGATTATCTGCCGGGTGTGAACATTACTTATAAGATCAACGATAAATCAAACCTGCGTGTTTCCGGTTCGCAAACCATTGTGCGTCCGGAATTCAGGGAACTCAGCACTTTCCAGTTTTATGATTTTGACCTCAGCGCAACGGTTGCAGGTAACACCGGGCTCAGGCGAACCAAGATCAGCAATTTTGATGTGCGTTACGAAATGTATCCAAGGGGCGGAGAACTTTTCACTTTCGGAGTGTTCTATAAATATTTCCGTGATCCTCTCGAAGCATACATCAACCCGGCTTCAGGTGATGGCAGTACGTACAACCTGTTGAATGCAGATGAAGCCAACAGCTTTGGTGCAGAGTTAGAATTCAGGAAGAAACTGGATTTCAGTCCAGCATTGAAAAACTTTACGGTTCAGGGAAACATGTCTTACATCTATAACCGTGTAAAATCATTGGATCGTGCGATGCAGGGCCAGAGCCCATACCTGCTCAATGCTGCCATCCAGTATGATCTTGAGAAATACGGTATCAACACAACATTATTGTTCAACCAGATCGGGCGCCGCATTGCACTGGTAGGAGGTTCAGATCAGCCGCCAATCTGGGAAAATCCACGCCCTGTTCTGGATTTCCAGGTTGCTAAAAAAGTATTGAAAGGCAAAGGCGAATTCAAACTGAATGTTTCTGACCTGTTCAACAAGGAAGCGATCTTTTATACTGATATCAACGACAATAAAAAATACGATAGTAAAACAGATGCTTACGCTATCAAAAGGAAATATGGAACCAACGTAAGCATATCGTTCGGTTATAATTTTTAATGAACAGCCATTTTAAAAAACATCAAAACACAAATAAAAATGAAAAAATTATTTATCTGCACGATCCTGTTGGCTGCTGCTGCATTGAGTTGCCGCAAAATTGAAGTAGATGGGGATACAGTGGTTAACAACAACGGCGGTAATACAACTGAGAACAGCATCCTGGAAGGACGCATCACTGCCAACAGAACCTTGAAGGCTGATTATGTGTACAAGCTCCGCGGACTTGTATATGTAACCAACGGCGCTATCTTGACCATTGAACCGGGAACAAAGATCGTTGGCGAAAGCGGAAGGAATGGTGGTTTGATCATCACCCGCAGTTGCAAGATCATTGCTGATGGTACTGCCAGCAAACCCATTGTATTTACTTCAGAAGAAGCAACACCACATCGTGGAGATTGGGCAGGTCTTGTTATTCTCGGTAATGCACCAACCAATGCTTCTTTTAACGGAGTTGCAGGTGTGGGTGAAATAGAAGGTGGTATTAACAACAGTGATGGACTGGGTTTGTATGGAACGCCTGCCACACAAGCACAGAATCCTGCAGACAACAGCGGTATTTTGAGGTACGTGCGTATTGAATATGCAGGATATGCTTTCCTTCCAGATAAAGAGATCAATGGTTTGACATTTGGCGGTGTTGGTAACCAAACCATCGTTGACAATGTACAGGTTTCTTATGCCAACGATGATTCTTTTGAATGGTTTGGAGGTACTGTAAATTGTACGCACCTGATCTCATACAAAACGCTCGATGATGATTTTGATACCGACAATGGTTACAGTGGTAAAGTTCAGTTTGGAATTTCTTTGAGAGATTCATCAATCGCCGACGTATCAAAAAGTGAAGCATTTGAAAGTGATAACGATGCCAATGGAAGTTCTTTACTGCCACAAACAAGCGCTGTGTTTTCAAACATGACAGTAATGGGTCCGAAAGCAACGCTTAGTAATACAGGCAACAGTCTGTTCGTATGGGGAGCACAGATCAGGAGAAACTCCAGTCTGTCAATTTTCAATTCCATCATCATGGGGTATCCCAATGGTTTGTATATTGATGCAACCAAAGGTGTTCCTACTGATAATAATATTCCGGGTTCATTGTTCGTGCAGAATACTATCATCGCAGGATGCCCGACACCTGTATTGTACAGCCTCGGTGCCAATACAAACGTGCCAACAACGCCGAACACAACAGCAACCATCACAGCATGGTTCAACACAGCAGCTTATGGCAACAGTATTTTTACCAACAATACGGAAGTTGGCCTGGGCGATCCTTTTAATTATACAAACCCTGATTTCAATCCAACCACATCATCTGCTGCTGCAAACGGAGCTTCTTTTGCTCATCCGAAATTAGCAACCGGATTTACCTCTGTAGCTTATAAAGGTGCCTGTGCTCCGGGCGACAGCTGGTGGAAAGGATGGACAAAATTCTGATTGTTAGATAAAAGAAAGCAGCTTCCAAAGGGCTGCTTTCTTTTTACAAATCCGTATAAAATTTGTTAATGATTCCTTAATAGGTAAAAGCAGTAAGAGCAAAAAAGAATTCACAATTTACATCAGCAAATAAGATCAAAATTTTCCTTAAGCAAATAGCAAGTTTTAATCATGCTTGAACCACCTTTAGTCTTATCGGTGGTCTTTTTTTAGGTTTTGGAATCGAAATGGAATTTGCCCGGGGGAAACCTGGTAACAATATTTCTAACATTCAATATAACACCATGATCGGCTTATTAAAATCAAGACTTCTGTTTTTCTTTCCATTGATGATTGCCTGGATAATTATGGCAGCAGCATCTTTGTCAGGAGTTGGGATTAGTAAAGTTGCTGATCATGTTCATTCATTCGGACTGAATGTTTTTTTTATCAACTACACATTCATGGCAGATGGGATTTTTGTTTTAGTTGCCCTTGCTGTTTATTATATCTATTTCAAAAAACGAAAAGAGAGTTTAAGCCTGCTCTTTACTTTCTTGTTCTGCGAAATAATTGTGCAGGCGATCAAAAATATGCATGACCTGCAGGGCCTGCAATTCTATTTTGAGAGCGGCCAATATCTTTTTACAAACAAATCAGAATTTCAACAACCTTTTTTTTCTGGGCATACAGCCGTTGCTTTTTCTATGATCACAATGATGGTATTTGATTGCAGTAATAAAATGACGCAGTTTTTATTGTTACCTGCGGGTTTGCTGATGGCCTATTCAAGAATATACCTAGGTTTGCATTCTTTGCAGGATGTTATGCTTGCCTCATTCGTTGGGAGTATAACAGCGCTGCTTTCTTTTTATGTATTGAATTACCCGTTTGCAGAAAATACCATCGATAAAAAATTAAAAGCCGGGAACATTCTTCCCCCGGTTCGTATGCAACCTGCTTAGATCAGTTCTTTTTACTCTGAAGTGTGAACCCGAATGTACTTCCCACATCAATTTTGCTGCGTACATGAATGCTTTGTCCGTGCGCTTCGATGATGTGTTTGCAGATAGACAAACCCAGGCCACTGCCACCTACTTTTCTGCTGCGAGCCAGATCGGTTCTGTAAAAACGTTCAAAGATCCTGTCGAGATGTTCTTCTGATATGCCGGCCCCGTCATCACTCACATCGATCAACACGTGCCTGCCGTCTATATTGTAAAAACTGGATTCTACAATGCCGTGCTGCTTGCCGTATTTAATGGCATTGTCAACAAGGTTGATGAATACCTGGCGGATTTTTTCCTTATCGGCATAAACGGTTATGGGGAGTTCACAGCCTTTTTTGATTATGCAACTGATCTGTTTTTCATCAGCTTTCAATGAGAGGCTTTCATATACTTCCTTTACGAGGTCCTGGATCACAAAATTCTGCATGTTGAGTTCCAGTTCTCCTGTTTCCAGTTTGGTGATCTGGTCGAGGTCATCAACAAGGTTCACCAGTCTTTCTACATTACGGGATGTACTTTGCAGGAATTTTGTGTTTACCGCATCATTGTGCAAAGCGCCGCCCAATAAGGTATCAACATAACCCTGTATAGCGAAGATGGGGGTCTTGAACTCGTGACTGAGATTCTGTAAGAACTCTTTTCTAAATGTTTCATTCTGCTGCAGCACTTCAATTTCAGCTTTGCGTTGTTGTGCCCATGCTTCCACATCTTCCCTTACCTCATCAATGCTTTTTTGTGGAAGTATGTTTTTATAATAAAACTCTTCGCGTTTGCTCGCCTTGGTCTGGTAAATAAGTTTGTAGATGAGTTTGATCTTCCTGTAAATGAAAGTCTGCAGTGTGTACAGGATTAATCCAAAACTTCCCAGGAAGATCACCACAAAAAAAAGAAGTCCAACCCACCATACCGGCTTAAACACAAGTATGGCAAGCGATATCGGAACCGATAAAGCCAGGGCTGTAACAACAGCCAGTTGTTGCGGGGTGAAATTTTTTTGTGACAGCATGGTCAATTACCTGGTGCAAGCTATTGGCTTTTGCTTACATAGCAAAGACGCATTGTGAGTTTACATCTCAAATTTGTAGCCAACACCTTTTACGGTTGTGATACAATCGATGCCCAGTTTTTGCCTGATCTTGCGGATATGAACATCAATGGTTCGGTCACCAACGATCACTTCCGTTCCCCATACCTGGTTAAGTATTTCGTTCCTGAGAAACACCTTCCCCGGTTTGGAGGCAAGCAGCGACAGGAGTTCGAATTCTTTCCTGGCAAGTACGATATCTGCACCTCTGAATGTAACACCGTATTTTTCACGGTTGATCTGCAGGTCGCCGATTTTTATGATACCTGTTTCTTCTTTGTTCAATCGCCTGAACAATGAATTGATCTTGCTGATCAGTACTTTCGGGCTCACAGGTTTGGTGAGATAATCATCGGCACCGGTTTCCAGTCCCTTTACTTCGGTGGCTTCATCACTCAGGGCGGTTAGGAATACGATCAGTGTTTGCTTGAATGCTGGTATCATCCGTAACTGGTTGCAGACTTCGATACCATTCTTCCCGGGCATCATGATGTCGAGAATGATCAGGTCGGGAGATTCTTTTTTTGCTTTTTCAATGGCTTCATCACCATTCTTTGCGGTGATCACTTCATAGCCCTGCGCCTGCAGGTTGAACTCGATGATTTCCAGGATATCCGGTTCGTCGTCGGCAATGAGGATCTTGTTTCCTTTTGTCATATTGGTAAAGGTTGAGCAAAAGTACTTGAACAAATGCAGCAAACAGCCCGTTAAATGAAAGTTATAATATTATCAAATTGTTAAGCAGAAGCAACCCGGCAAGGCATAATTGTATCTCCTGTTGTAACCAATACGGTTAAATTATGTCATATTTGCAATCAGAAACAGCCTGCCTCCGGTAACAGTGAATACCTGGTATGATCTATTCCGGAAGCAACTGAAGCAAAACCTGGCCTCCATGAGATATTTTTATTTATTCGCTGTTTGTTTTTTAGCTGCACTCGATTCGTTCGCCTACCGGGATACAACTGTTATCATTCCGTTACAAAGAAGGTATTTTCACGACAAGGTGCTGAACGAACAGAAGCTTTGCGATAAGGCTGATGGTAAAATCGACAGCACAATAAGAGTAGGTAAGAATGAAGCGATCAATGCGCATGTTACAGATGCCATGTTCAGGAAAGTAAAAGAATTGCAGAACTGGATCGAACTCAGTAATGATATCAAAAACAACAACGATAAAATCAGGTACCTGGCCTATCTTGAGAATATGCTCCGGGCTTACAGGTTGAACTGGAGAAGGCATGATATCAACCCGATCATATTTCCTTCGCTGATAGAAAACTTTGAGTCAGTGATGAAATTTAATGCGCTTGGACAAAGTATGGTGCCGGCCATACAATCGGCGCAATATGATGTTGCAAGAATTAACACGGAAGTTTTTTCTGATAACATCGGTTATAAGGAAGCAAAAGATATTGTGTACCTGAAATTCTGCGCCCTGTACCCGGACAAGATATTGCAAACCATCAAGCCTTATGCAGAGAAACCATTTGCCGATAGCCTGATTGTTGTTGCCAGCCAGCACAATCCTGTTCAGCTCTATTCGTATGCACAATCCACCAACTCTGTAGAAGGCAGGCTTATTCACCGTAACGATAACAGCCTCGTAAAAACAGTTGCACAACTCAGCCAGACTCCCAATGCGCTGTTTTATTTTCCATTCCTGGATGATATCCTGAGCGGAAAGAAAACGATCGACAGTATTAAGAAATTTGTAGGCAACGGCGAAAACCAGTATGATAGTGTTGGGTATTTCAAACTGCTGGTAAAAACAGAGATCGAATATTACAAACGCATGGCGCCGCCGCAAAAAGATACCCCGATCGCCATGTTCGGCGCCAATGGCCTGCGGGAAGTGTTGAAAGTAAAAGCGCTTCAGCATTTCATCAATCCCATCAACATGCTGCATGAGCAGAATAACCTGGCGATCAGGATGAAGGCAATAGACCCCCTTACGCCGCAGGAACTTTATTACATGATGGTGATGGGTGAGAATGATATTTACACTTCCAGCTACAAGCATAGTTTTAACAGGATGCTGCAACTGATGGCACCGAAGCCAAGTGGTGATTCTTTGCTGCTGAGTGTTCACTTTGATTACTTCAGGAAGTTTATTAAGATGGCTGCTAATTTCAATAAGCTGGATACTTTCCTGAAAACAATGCCGCCAGATAAATCGCAGTTGCTCATGCGTGCTTTTGTATCTCGGCTCGATAATTCAGATAACCTGGAAGATGCCGTGGATGTGGCCGATGCCTACAGCAGCATCGGTGATAAAACGTTACAGCAGAATGTTCTTGAATACGTTCAGGAAAATGAACAGAAATGTATCGCTGATGGTAATGAACGCGGCCAGGTAATTTATGGATTGCTGAAATCAATATTCCTTTCTGCCGATACAACAAACCACATCGATCTTACCAATGTGCTCGGCATACCTTCTATTTATGAAGTTGCCAATAATAATATGCGTGACGATTCAGGCAGGATCGTGCAGCAGGTTTTCTGGTATGGCGATGAAGACGGTAAGTTGTATTTCCCGGCATTCATAAATTCCTTCTCTCCCAAGGAATGGAAGATCACGCCTAAGAAAGAATGGGTAGAGATCAATTCACTCAAAGGAAATGTATGGATCTATGCCAACCGCCCACTCGACAATGATGCGAATCTTGATGACAGCGCCCAGATACACCTGAATAAATACATGGATGAAAAAGGTCTGCACCCGGCGGTTATTGTACATCGAGGCCATAGCTACTGGCTTCCGCGAACGATCAAACGTATGGCCGGTGATGCAAAAATTGTGGTGCTGGGATCTTGTGGCGGATATAAAAACCTGAATGATATCATCGACAGTAACCCGGATGCTCATATTATTTCCACCAAGGAGATCGGCGCCGGCGAAATCAACAGGCCGATACTGAATTATTTAAACCAATCATTTGAATCAGGCTCCACCCTCGCATGGCGAACCATGTGGCAATCACTCACCAAACTGTTTTCCGCAGATCCGAACAAGGCTGTGAGGGAAAGCTGGGAAAATTATGTACCACCCTATAAAAACCTGGGGGCTATTTTCATCAAGGCATATAATAAGAAGATGTCGGGAGAATAAATGGTCGGTAGTTGATGGGGCTGGGTTGATTGTTATTACTGTTAATACTTCTACAGTAATATGATTGTTTCTCTTGTCCTAACTTCGTAGCATGAGTAATACGGGTTCCTCCAAAAAAATTTTTAATTTTTCATTGTTGCGGAGGGTATTCAGGTTTGCAGCTCCTTACAAAAAACGTTTTTACATTTCACTTTTGTTATCAGTATTGCTGGCCGTGATGGCGCCGGTGAGGCCCTTGCTTATTCAGCTTACCATAAATGATGGCTTAAAGGGCAATGCAGCGGCACATTTCATCAACGGGCCCGGCGGGTTTATCATTGAGATCACCATCATCCAGATTTTGTTGCTGTTGCTCGAAACCGCCATGCGTTTTTATTTCACGTTCAGCACAGCTTCACTGGGGCAGAGCGTGGTGAAAGACCTTCGTGTTTCAACCTATAACAAAATACTGCACCTGAATCTTTCGCAGTTTGATACAACCCCGATCGGTACATTAACCACACGTACCATTAACGATATAGAATCGGTAAACGATATTTTCAGTGACGGGTTGATACCCATTATCGCCGACATGCTTTCAATCGTTTCCATTTTGTGTTACATGTGCTCGGTTGATCCCAAACTCACACTTGTTTGCCTGGCGCCTTTTCCTTTTTTAATTCTGGCCACTTATGTATTCAAGGAAAGTGTAAATAAATCTTTCATTAAAGTGCGAAACGCTGTGGCTTCACTCAACGCTTTTGTACAGGAGCATATCACCGGCATGTCGTTGGTACAGGCTTTTGCGGCAGAATCCAGGGAACAGGAAAAATTCAAATCGATCAACAGGCAGCATCGCAACGCCAATATCAAAGCTATATTCGCCTACTCGGTTTTCTTCCCTGTGGTAGAATTGGTATCGGCATTGTCTATTGGTTTGCTGGTATGGTGGGCCGCCCGTGAATCATTTGATATGCCACCGGAGGAAGCGGCGAATGTTGGCGGTATCATCACTTCCTTTATTCTTTGCCTCAACCTTTTATTCCGGCCGCTGAGGGTGATCGCTGATAAATTCAATGTACTACAGATGGGCATGATCGCCAGCGAAAGGGTCTTTAAAGTACTCGATAATGAGGATGTAACTAAAAAAGACGGCGTTTATGTTCCAGGGAAACTTCATGGTGATATCGAATTCAGGAACGTTTGGTTTGCTTACAACAGCGACCAGTATGTTTTAAAAAACGTATCATTCGGTATCGGGGCCGGTAAAACCATAGCCATAGTTGGGCATACGGGAAGCGGAAAAACTTCCATCATCAGCCTTATCAACAGGCTTTACCATATTCAGAAGGGAGAGATCCTAATTGATAATGTGCCACTGGAAAGCTATGACCTTGATTACCTGCGTTCGAGGATCGGGCTCGTGTTGCAGGATGTGTTCCTTTTCAGCGGGTCGGTGATGGATAATGTAACGCTTCGGAATCCCGGTATCAGCCGGGAACAGGTTGTTGAAGCAGCAAAACTCATCGGGCTCCACGATTTTATCATGCGCCTCCCCGGCGGCTACGATTATAATGTGATGGAAAGAGGGGCTACCTTATCGCTAGGGCAGCGCCAGCTCCTGTCTTTCGTAAGGGCTTTGCTCTATGATCCGTCTATATTGATCCTGGATGAAGCCACTTCTTCCATTGATTCTGAAAGCGAAGCCCTGATCCAGCATGCCATAGACACCCTCATTGCTGGCCGTACATCCATTGTAATAGCCCACCGCCTCAGTACAATCCGGAAGGCAGATAAAATCATTGTACTCGACAAGGGTGAAATAAAGGAAATCGGCAGCCATAATGAACTTTTGCAGCAAAAAGGGTTCTATTATGAGCTTCACCGGATGCAATTTTCGGCGAATACGGCTGTGCTGGATTAGCCAATACTTTACAGCCTGGTTTAAGGTAATACCAGGCTGGGCCGGGATATTATATTTCCATTGATTTAGTTTCTTCCAAATTTCAGATTTCAGCGGCTTGCCCTTATCTTTGCGCCAAATTTCAGGGAAGATATGGCAGCAAAGAGCATCAAATCATTACTGGTAGCGGTTTTCAGCCTAAGTTTACTATTCTTTTCAGGCGCTTCTTTTGCCCAGGACGGGCCTCATGAGGGGCAGGAACCAGCCACGGAAAACCATGAACCAAAAGAAGAGAAGCTCGACCCGGCCAAGATCATCATGGATCACATCAAAGACAACCATGAATTCCACTTTTTCACTGCCGGAAGCTTCCATGCTACCATTCCGCTTCCTGTGATCCTGTATTCTCCAACCAAAGGATTTTCAGTGTTCTCATCCAGCCGTTTCGGGCACGAAGGCGAGGAAGAATACAACGGATACAAACTGCATGAAGGTGAAATCACAGCAACTGATGGCTCCAAAGTGTATGATTTCTCCCTTACCAAGAACGTAGTTCAGATGATACTGGCGCTAACCATCCTGGTATTACTCATGACCGGTATCGCTAAAAAATACAAGAAAGGATTGGGTGTAACTTCTGCCCCTAAAGGATGGCAGAATGCAATTGAGCCTGTTATTACCTTCGTAAGGGATGATGTGGCCAAGCCGAACCTGGGAAAAAAATGGCAGAAATACCTGCCTTACCTGTTAACGGTTTTTTTCTTTATCCTCATCAATAACTTATTCGGGTTGATACCGGGTTCTGCAAACGTAACCGGTAATACTGCCTTTACAGCTGTGATGGGTATTATCTCCGCCATTGTGATCCTGGCAAGTACCAATGGTCATTTCTGGGGCCATATCTTCTGGCCTCCCGGGGTTCCTTTCCTGGTGAAAATAATCCTGATCCCGGTGGAACTGGCAGGTGTACTCATTATCAAACCGGCAGCATTGATCATACGTCTTTTCGCCAACATGGTGGCAGGGCATATCATCATCCTGAGTTTCATTTCGCTGATTTTCATTTTCGGCGCCATGAACAAAGGAGCAGGCTGGGGTTTTTCTCCGGTTTCTATCTTATTCACTGTGTTTATTTATTTCATCGAGATACTGGTGGCTTTTATCCAGGCCTTCATCTTTACCAACTTAACAGCGGTATTCATAGGCCAGGCTTTTGAAGGAGGACATGATGATGTTGACGGCCACGCAGACCCGGTGATCATTTAATAAGTATTTTTTATTCACTCATAAAACAAGTATCATGACTCTGATGACTTTGTTGGCAGAAGTTGGATTTTCGCACATGGGTGGTGCAATAGGTGCAGGTCTTGCTGCGATTGGTGCCGGTATCGGTATCGGTCAGATCGGTAAAGGCGCTGTTGAAGCTATTGCCCGTCAACCGGAAGCATCCAATGACATTCGTGCAAACATGATCCTCACTGCTGCGTTCGTAGAGGGTGTTGCCCTTTTCGCAGTAATTGCAGGTCTGCTGGCTGTATTGAAAGCCTGATTGCACAAACTCATTACTGCATCCAATGCACAGGGCGGAGGATGCAGTAATATTTCTGAATTAATAATTACTAATTAATAATTACTATGGATCTTTTATTACCACACTTAGGATTGATCGTTTGGACGGTACTTGCGTTTCTTGTTGTGTTGTTCATTCTTAAAAAATATGCCTGGGGTGCGATCCTCAAAGGATTGAATGAAAGGGAAGCCAATATTGCCAGCTCCATCGCTACTGCTGATAAAGTAAAAGCAGAAATGGCGCAGCTTAAAAGTGAGAATGAAGCCTTACTCGTAGCGGCACGTGAAGAAAGGGCTGCTATGCTGAAAGAAGCAAAAGATATCAAAGACAAAATGATCAACGACGCCAAAGACGAAGCAAAAGTTCAGGCAGCCAAGATCATTACGGATGCTCAGGCTTCTATACAGAACCAGAAAATGGCGGCACTCACTGACATTAAGAATGAAGTAGGTAAAATGGTGATCGAGATCAGCGAAAAGATCCTGAGGAAAGAATTGTCGAACAAAGCAGACCAGGAAGGATACATTAAAAAACTGGCCGACGATATCAAACTGAACTAATAAAGCAAGCGCTTAAAAGATATTATCATGAACAATCCAAGATTAGCCGGAAGGTATGCCAAGAGTTTGCTCGATCTGGCAGTTGAACAAAGCCAACTGGATACAGTGTATGCAGATGTAAAACTGTTGAGGGCTATCATTAAAGGGAATCCTGATTTTGTTTCTGTATTGCGCAGCCCGGTTATCAATTCTGATAAGAAAGAAAAGATCATTCAATCTATCATCAACGGAAGGGTTGGTAATCTTATTTTTTTGTTCATTCAGTTGCTCATCCGTAAAACGAGGGAAAGCAACCTGCCGGAGATCATCACTGCTTTTATAGATCAATACAATGAGCTGAAAGATATTCATCATGTTAAGATCACTACAGCAGTTCCGATTGCTGAAGAAACTGAAAAAGCGATCCTTGATAAAGTAAGGAGCAATACAAACATCAAAAACATAGAAGTGGAAACCCTGATTGATGAAGACATCATTGGTGGTTTTAAACTGGAAGTTGGAGGTAAACTGGTGGATGCGAGCGTACAACGCGATCTTAATGATGTTAAACGCCAGTTCAAGAGTAACGAATACATTCACCAGATCAGGTGATGTTGAAATAATTCGACAGATAAAAAAAGCTTCACATTTCGTGAAGCTTTTTTTATCGCTTATTTTCTGGTAAAATTGATTTTGATTATTCTCCAGTGATATAAGTGCCGTGCGTATTTTTTCCACTGCACAATACCTTGATTGTTTTGGTTACTGTTGCAGATTCACCTTTTGAGTTTTTGGTGGTGAGCGTAATGTTGTACTCGCTGCCACAAGGAACATAAGCGATTTTGGTGGGCACCTGGTCATCACTTGTAAGTCCGTTTCCAAAATCCCAATGAAATGAAGTTGCATTGGTAGAGAGGTTTTGCAGTTTCAGGTCCTTGCCTTCAACAACATAAATGTTATTGCGTATGTTGGCGATTCTGAAATTTGCGGAAGGTTTTGGAATACTGTTGCTGCTTCCTGAAGTATATCCGTTAGAATCGTTGTTATCTGTTGCCGGGCTGTTTTTCTGACAACCACTGGCTGAAATCAGCAGTAATACTGCGATGCTGTATAATAGTTTCATAACATTTTTTATGAAAGATAAACAGTCTCTTCGGCAGGTTGAAAATTATTATTGCAACATAGTCATACAAAAATGCAATCTGGTCACGGTAATTTTAATTCCTCTTCTTTGTAAAGTGCTATTGTTGTTAAGTTTGAGCGGAAAAGTGCTTTTTTATTTTACAAAGGTTAAGCATTGGTTAACCTCCATGGCATGAGATTTTATAAAATCTAATTATTACCTTGGTAAAAATTACCAAAAATGAAAAGAATACTTCCACTACTGGCTGTTGTTTTGAGTACAACTTTTTTTTCTTCCTGTAAGAAATCTGAAACCAATGATGTAACACCATCTTCAGACTTTGTTATCAAGAATATCAATGCCGAAGTAAATGAAGGTGCTTCATTGGTTGTTGTTAATAATTCCCAATCATGTGGTGATGTAACTTATAAATGGGATTTCGGGAATGGCAAAACATCAACAGAAAAAACTCCGGTTATTTCTTACGGTATGCATGGGGAGTATAATGTAACGCTTACTGTAACAGACAGCAAGGGAAGGGTTTCCTCAACAACCAAACCAATTACTGTGCTCTGCGTTTTTGCCACCATTAATCATCCTGCATTATTCTGACCTCTTATTCTCAATAACCATTCAGTCGTGTAAAGACGCCTGGATGGTTATTGACTACATTTAGGACATATTCCCTTTGCAGATATATGCGATGTTGATACCTCTATTCCCTGTACAGCGAATGGTTCTATAAATTTCGATTCGAACAGGTAACTATCGCCGCAACAGGTACATCTGAAATACACAATGTGCCGTTTCTCCTTTTCTGCGAAGTAGTATCTTAGTTTTATTCCATCAATCATTATTTTCTTTACAATGCCTCTTGAAAGAAAATAATTCAGAACTCTTAAAATACTTCCCTTTTGCGTCTTATCCTCTATCTTTTGTTCTATAGCAGCGTAAGACAGGCACTCATTATTCCTGATTAGCAGATTCAGTACTTTTTCTCTTATAGCAGTTTTACGTATGTTATGTTTACGCAAAACTTCATTTGCGTTCATATACAATTAGTTTAAGCCGGTAATGATCACATCCGTGATCATGTTCCATAAACAGGCCTTATGTAAAAATCAGATAAACTCCCAGGAGAATAGTTTGGGAGAAATTATACTTCCGGTAAAAAGGCAGGATATGGCGGCCCTCTCAACTGCGTAGTAACATGGCAGCATTTCTTGTAATGATTTTTGTAGAGAGAATTATATGCGGTAGAGTAAACAACAAGAGGTTTTGGAATATCCCAATGATCAATACCGTCAAAGGGGGCATTCGCAACCAAATCAACACATTTGCAATAGGTACTGGTTTTGTGTAAACTTGTTTTTTCAAGTTCGTTGCCACAGAGAAAGTGATCACCATCCTTGTGATTGGCAAAGTAATTATGCAACAGGTGAGTTGGGGTTATGCTTAAGGAAAAGATAATAAGCGTAACTCCGGCAAGAAATTTTCTTAAGAATAATGGCATTTTCAAAATGCACCTGTTTTCATAAATGTAATAAGATTATTTAATTTTTCAGAAATATTTATGAGTGTAAGAGAAGGCTGCTTTTTTGAAACAGCCTTCTTAATTATCATAATTTTAATTTTACGCCTCCATTCAGCACAAAGCCTTCAGTATGATTCCAGATATCACCAAAAACCGGGTTCGCATGAGGAGGACTCACCACAGGTTTATACCTGCTCTGGCGCTGATCAGTGAAGTTTTCAAAATTTATAAATAGGCATAATTTCCGGATTGTTTTTTCCGCCATGGCGCCAAACTCCCAAAAGGAGGGTGTTCTGTTGTCATTGTTGAGGTATTGATTCCCGGTAAAATAACCTTCGATCCCAAGTTTGAAATTATCTTCTTTTTCATAAACCAGCGTTAGGTTCAGTTTATGCTCTGGCACCAATGGTAATTTTTTATTGCCTGGGCGGTAAGAAGCCTTTGCGTTTGTGTATGTATAGCCTGTAAAAAATTTCAGGTTCTCTTTGAAGACCAGCCTGAGATTCATTTCAAATCCAAAACTGTTAACAGCCTTGCCGGCATTTATGAAATAATAATACCCGGAACTGTTTTCCTGTAAAACAAGGGGCCTGCGAATGTTTGTATAAAAGAACAGTTGATTGATGTTGACAGAAAACGCTTTTGTTACCTGTTTCCTGTAGTTTAAATCTGCCGTTAGCCCAAAACTCTTTTCGCTTTCTTGATTATTTAATGCCTGAACTTTTCGGTATTGAAGGGCTTCTGTCTGCTCAGTAAAAATGGTAGGTGCTTTATAGCCGAGGCCTGCGCCGATACGGGAAGATAAACCTTTGCTGAACCTGGCCAATAAAGAGATACGGGGCAATAAAAATAGGCAGCTCCGGGAGTAGTGAATGCTTTTCCAGTTTACATGATCCGCACGTAAACCTGCTTCTATCTTAACTGCTTCAGACAGGTCCCAGGTGTCCTGCAGGTACAAACCGGCAGTAAAGCTTTTAGCCGATTGATCTTCTGTTGAATCAATGATCTTGTGCGTGAACCTGTCATATATCAGGTTGAGGCCACTTACAAAATTGTGTTTGCCTTTCCGGAAATGATACGAGATGTCGGAAAATGCATTTGTATTACTTCCCTCGAACTCATAACCCGGAACAGATATCTGCCTGTTAAAAAGGCTGATGCTTTGTTTTAATCCCAAACGGCTGCCATTCTTTAATAAAGCTTCCGATTCAAAACGGGTTGTATTCCGTATAGTTCTATTTTCTTCAAAATAAGTATGAGCAGTATCAGCTTTGCCATCGATCACTTGCATGTCACCTCCAAGGTAATCGGCTTTGGAAAAACTGTTCCCGATTACCAGGCTCACAGATGCTGATGGATAAAAAAACAGCGTCGGGTTAATGGTAAAGTTTTTCAGCCTGGGCAATTCAGAAAAATCATCCCTGTCTACATCATAAGCCTTTTGGTAATTGTACAAACCAAGTAAACTATAACCCATCTTCTTCTTCCTGCCAGATAAATAGGTGCCGGCATTTGTCTGACCGATATTCGACTGGTTGAAAATGAAATTGTATTCAGGCTTTTCTTTTGGGGTTTTAGAAATGAAATTTACAACACCTGCAATGGCGCCACCTCCGTATAATGTGGAAGCAGGTCCTTTGATCACTTCAACCTGTTTCAGATCAAGTGGTGGTATTTCCAGGATACTGAGCCCACCTGCAAAATTTCCGAAATTGGGATAACCATCTTTTAATAATTGCGTGTAGCGGCCGTCAAGTCCCTGCATCCTGATACTTGCAGTGGCAGATGTAGCAGAAGTTTGTTGTACCTGCATGCCGGTGCTTTCATGGAGCAGCATGGAAACATTCGCAGGACGCATATTGTTCTTTTCTGAAAGTTCTTCCGAGTCTAACACCTCAACCCTGGTAGGTGAATTACCGAAACTTCTGTTGGTTCGGGTGGAAACGATGATCACTTCATCCATTTCATCATGCAACGGCTCCAATAAAACCATTACCGTGTCTTTACCTCGAACAGGAATATTAAAACTATCAGTTAATTGTTTATAAGAAATATGGGAAAAGGCGAATACATGATTCCCTCCACCCAGGTTAGTAATTAAGGCAAAACCATTTTTGTCTGATATATAAGTTGATCCTGTATTCAGATCTGTTATGGTAACTGAATGAATGGGCAATTTTGTATCCGCATCCAGTATAAGCGACTTGAAAATATATTGGCCACGCACACACATCGAGAGTAAGCACATGGCGAATACCATTGGTATTTTTATCATGAAATAATAAATAAGTTGATGAATAAGAGTATGCAGGGCTAAGAAACCCCGTTGCAAAATGAAATAGGCACAATCAACTTAGGCGGGGTGGTTGCCAGATATTATGACTCCTGTAAGAAAGGAATGACTGGTTGGCAAGTGGTTTTTTGTCAACCCGGTTTATAGTAATAAGAGGAATTATGGTAAACTGGTGTTTTAATATTACAACAGGAGCAGGGCAACAGGCACAGAGACAAAAAGGGCTGCAGCAATCATCTTTTGTTTGCTTATTGGATAATGCGTGTTTTTCAGATTGGCTTGTATGAATGTCGTTCGGACTGTCTTCACAAAGGCAGGGCAGGCAGGTAAGCCACAATAAGTAAAATGCGAATATGGTAAATAGTTTCTTCAACAGGCCAAAGATAAAGCCAAACTATTTA
>JAFDXA010000479.1 GCA_018268185.1 Bacteroidota bacterium | reverse complement strand
TCCCTATCGGGCTCTAAGATGACCCGGTTGTTCATTTTCCTTTATTTTGCTTGTGAAATATCATCAAATGAAAAATTTCCCGACCTACCTTTTTATAGTAACAATTTTATCTATTTCTACCCTCTCCTGCCGGGAACCGAAGGATCTTGTGTTCAGGGAATTTCATAACCTCACAGTTGAGAAATTGGGTTTCGCCGGGGCCGCCCTGAAAGTGGACCTGGTATATTATAATCCCAATAATTTCGGAATGGAGCTCAACCGCACCGACCTGGATATTTATGTTGACAACAATTACCTCGGCCATTCGAGCCAGGATCTCCAGGTTGCCATTCCCCGTCGTGATATTTTTACAATCCCCCTTAAAATTGACCTCGATATGAAAAACCTCCTGCTTAACGGGCTAACTACCCTCCTTAATAAAGAGGTAAACATCCGTTTACTAGGAAAGGTAAAAGTGGGCAAGGCAGGTGTATTCAAGAACTTTAATGTGGATTATCAAACTGTTCAGAAATTTTCTATGTTCTGATCTCCCGGCCCGGATTGCCATTTTATCCACTTTTAAGGTATTTTTTTAAAGTCTTGCTCGTATTCGGCAAATTAATAATAGCTTTAATGATTGCCTGATTTTGGCAACTAAGCTACTCTGTGAATTCTCCCGGTTTCTGATCTCTAACAACTAAAATAACTGTAATGAGTTTTTTAAAGAAAATGTACCTCGGTACCGGTCTCGCATTAGCCCTTTTGGCTTCCTGTAAAAAAGATGAATCAGTTGTTCCCGAGGCAGCCATGGGAACCATAACGGGCAAAGTTGTAGCAGGTAATAATGCAAGCCCCATAAAAGTGGCTACTATTTTCGGCCAGTCTAACGGAAAACTTTACATCACACACACAGATATCACGGGATCTTTTTCCCTTGATATGCCGGCGGGAAACAGGCATATCACCATACAAACCGGCGACGGTTCTTTGTTCAGAACAGAAATGGATGTAGCCGTAGTTGAAGGTCAAACTACCCAGGTTGCAGCCAACGCAGTTCAACTCACGCAGGTAGCCAACCTTGCATATATACAGGGATCTTATGATAAGATCGAGAATATTCTCGTTGACTCTTTGGGATATACGGCTAACCCTTTATTATGGGGTATGCTGAATGATATTTCAAGCATCAGTTCCTATGATGCCATCTTTATCAACTGCACCACCCAATCCGATCTGGCACAAATAACCCCGCAAATAGATTCTACCCTCGCTGCTTATGTTGCCAATGGCGGAAGCCTTTATATTTCTGACTGGGCTGTGAAATGCCTAATTGGACAAAGGACATTAAGCGCCAATGACCCTTGTGGTGTACAAAGACAAGGAGGATTTATTCCAGATAGCCTGCTTTGTGTTCGCCATGCCGGACAAATGGGTTACTTCTACAACGCACCAATCACTTCCACGTCACTGCAGTCGTACCTCGGTAAAACAAATATTGATGAAATCTATTACAACTTAGGCCAGTGGGAGCAAATAAACTACCTGGATAATAATTTCTGGGAAACACTGGTGTCTAATCCTACCAATGGATTACCGTTATTGATCAGAACTACCCAATACACAAACCCGGGCAGAGGCACTATTTCTATTGGCAGCAGCAGCAACAATGGTTATAGCAGTGTTTGTACGCCTAGCGCCATGGGCAACGTTACATTAAGTGTAAAAACCACTGATCTGCCGGCTTACCTGTCTGCTGGTGCAACCCAGGGGATCTGCAGCAACCCTAACGGCTCTGGTACAATTTACTTTACTACATTCCACAATGAGCCGAACGGACAGATCGGGCCGGATATCAAACACATCCTGGAGTATGTGATACTGAATCTCTAAAAATCATTGTTCGATAGCCGGAATTAAAATTACCGGTGAACATAAATTAAAAAAAGCCTGTTGATCAACAGGCTTTTTTCTTTGATAAGTATCTTCACAATATTAAGGTGCGGCGGGAGTCTTTTCCACAGGCTTCTTACAGCACTCCGGTAGTCTTTTATATGCCGACTCTTCTGCTGAAACGTCATCCGCATCAAAACCAACTGTTGCGATCGCGGCTTTGATGTTTTCGATATTCGTTCTGTCTGTGATCCAGGTTACCGTAGTTGTTTTTTTACGGATATCCACGTTAACAGATAATACGCCGTATTCTTTGCTCACATAGTTCTCTATCCTCATCTTGCATGGTTCGCACTGTGCTCCCGGGGTTTTGATAACCGCCTTATCATTTACCTTTTGCTGTGCAACGACAACAGCAATCATCCCGAACAAAGCAACAAAAAGCAATTGTATCTTTTTCATGTTTATTAATTCAATGTTTAAAGAAACGGTGCTGCAATATTATTTTATTTCTTCCATTCAGCAGGATTGGCCCTCCAGTTTAACAATGATTTCTGTTGATTCTCATCAACAATGCCTTTCTCAACAGCTAATTCAATGAGTACTTCATAATTAGTAAGCGATTGCAGTTTTACTGCTGATTGCTCAAAGGCTTCAACAGCATGCGGGAAACCGTAGTTAAAAATGGAAACCATTCCAACCACTTCCATACCTGCCTGCCGTATCACATCACACACCTGCAGACTGCTTTTTCCTGTGGAAATAAGATCTTCGATAACCAGCAGCTTTTTCCCGGGCATGATTTTTCCTTCGATCTGGTTACCCATGCCATGTTCTTTTGGTTTTGGACGTACATATAAAAAAGGAAGTTTAAGCTGATCTGCTGCCATGGCTCCCCAGGCAATTCCGGCAGTAGCTACAGCAGCCAGGGCCTCCGCCTCAGGATAATTTTCAAAGATCACACTGCACAATTCACTCTTGATAAAATCCCTTACATAAGGAAATGAAAGCACTTTACGATTGTCGCAATATATCGGGCTTTTCCAGCCACTGGCCCATGTAAATGGACTTTCATTATTCAGTTTTACGGCCTCTACCTGGAGTAATTTTTCGGCAACAGCTTTTTCATTTGATGTCATGGACATAATTTATTGAATGCCGCAAAGATAAGTGTTCGTATAACCTTATCACTAAATGTGCTATTTTTACCCGGCCTCAATCCCCGAAGTATGCAGATCAAAATCTATTATGGAGATAAGCCTGTTTACCTGTGTGATGAAATGAATGATTCGCTCAATGAGTTGCTTCATCACCCGGATGTTGTATTCATTGATGAACTTTCCACTCCTGCCATTAAATCGCTCATACATGAAGTAAAGAAGGAAGATTTTCATGCGGGTATTATCTGGAACAAGGATTTTGAAAAACTCAGGAAAGCATTTTTCAAACATTTCACAGTACTGGAAGCTGCCGGAGGCATCGTACAGAATGCTGATAAAGAGATACTGTTTATTTACAGAAGGGACAAGTGGGATCTACCGAAAGGAAAGATTGAAAAAGGCGAATCTCCCGAAACAGCTGCTGCCCGTGAAATTGAAGAAGAAACAGGCGTTAAGGAATTAAAACTGAAAAAGCAGGTTGGTACCACCTATCATCTTTATGATGAATTTGGAAAACATATTCTGAAAATAAGTCACTGGTATTATTTTACCTGCAGCAACAAGCAGGAACTTGTTCCTCAAACCGGTGAAGACATCAGTGAAGTAAAGTGGTTCAAAACACAAAACATCAAAACTCCTACGTCGAATACCTATGCAACCATCAAAGACATCCTGCATACATTCTTCGATACGCCCTGATCTATTTCTTTTCGAGTATCGCAACCGTTAACCGGCTTATGCAAACAAGATTAGCTGCATCATCATGGATCCTGATATCCCAGACATGGGTTGTTTTACCAAGATGTAATGCCGAGGCCGTTGCTGTAACAAACCCGCTTCTAACTCCACGAACATGATTGGCATTTATTTCCAGGCCAACAGAAATGTATTTTGAAGAATCAACCACCAGGTGTGAAGCCACACTTCCAACGGTTTCTGCCAATGCACAACTGGCGCCGCCATGCAACAAACCGTAAGGCTGTTTGGTGCGCTCATCAACAGGCATTCTCATTTTTATATAGTCGTCACCTATTTCAGTCCATTCCATCCCGAGGTGTATACTCATGGTTTTGGAATCGAAAGAACGCAGATCATCGATGTTCACTGACTTGTTGAACCAAATACTCTTATTACTCAATGTTGATCAAATTTTACGAATGGTTTCATTTACTTCAGGCGGAAGAAATTTAGACACATCTCCCCCATTCCTGAGCACATCTCTTACCAGCGTTGAAGCTACGGAAGTGTATTGCGGCAAGCAGGTAAGAAAAATGGTTTCGATGCTTTCAGCGATACTCCGGTTCATGTCTGCGATCGCTTTTTCGTATTCAAAATCGTTCACGTATCGGATCCCACGGAGGATAAAATTGGCTCCTACTTCCTTACAACAATCAACGGTAAGTCCATCATAGGCGATCGCTTCCACTTTATCATTTCCCTTATAAATTTCCTGCAGCCATCCCAGTCGCTGCACTTCAGAGAACATTGGCTGCTTGTTGGTGTTCCTCCCGATGCCGATATAAAGCTTATCGAACAAAGGAAGCGCCCGGTTGATTATATCTGTATGTCCGAGTGTAACGGGATCAAAAGTTCCGGGGAATAAACATATTCGGGGCATGAAAAATATTTTGGATGATGATAAGGTTCAGGTAACTGGAAAGTATCTGGTTGAACTGTTCAGGAGTTGATGGTGATCACAATATTAATCGGTCATGCTCATCACCCATTCACTTCCGGCTGCCTGCCTGCAAGCAAATATAATACAGCCATTCTTACTGCCACACCGTTTTCAACCTGTTGCAGGATGATCGATTCATTGCCATCAGCCACATCACTGTCAATTTCCACGCCCCTGTTTATCGGGCCGGGGTGCATGATCACGATCTCCTTTCCTATTTCGTCAAGCAGCTTTCTTGTTACGCCATAGGCGATATTGTATTCACGCAGTGAAGAGAACAACACCTGGTTCTGTCTTTCCAGCTGAATGCGAAGCACATTGGCTACATCACACCACTGCAAAGCTTTTTTCAGGTTGTATTCTACCTTAACACCCAGTGCTTCCTTTATATACACCGGGATCAGTGTTGGCGGGCCGGCAACCATTACTTCTGCTCCCATTTTTTTGAGCAGGTAAATATTGCTGAGTGCAACACGTGAATGCATGATATCGCCAACCAATACTATTTTTTTCCCTTCCAGCGAACCTGTTTTTTCTTTGATGGAAAATGCATCAAGCAATGCCTGTGTAGGATGTTCATTGATACCATCTCCTGCATTGATGATGGCTGTACCAGGGAGATGTTTTGCCAGGAAGTGTGGCGCACCGCTGGCGCT
>JAFDXA010000478.1 GCA_018268185.1 Bacteroidota bacterium | reverse complement strand
TAAAAGATGAAAAGAAGGGTAATGAAGATTCAAAGCTTGCCGAATCGCTCGATATGATATCTTCTAAAAAGATCGTGGAGAATGAGATTGAAGTGATTCAGTCAAGGAAACTGATGGAGAATGTTGTTAAAAGGAAAGGCCTCTATGCTCCTATTTTTGATCAGGGAAAAGTAAAAGCGGTTTCAGCATACACATCTTCACCAATTGTTATAGTAGCCCAAAATCCTGATTCGATCAAACATGTTGCAAGGATTGATTTTGATTTTGACCAGGCAAGCCAGTCTGTAACATTGAATCACAAATACAAATGCAGCCTGAACGAATTTTTAAATACCCCTTATGGAATTTTGAAGTTCGTTCCTAATAAATATTATGTTCAGGGAACATCACACAAGCAATTATTCTTTTCTCTGAAAGATCCCAGGCAGGTTGCTATGAACATATTGCCAGGTTTGGGTGTAGCGCCTTCAAGCAAATTGTCTACGGTTGTTGACCTGAGTTACAGGGATGCAGAACCTGAACGTGCAGAAGATATCCTGAACGGATTAATTGAAGCATACGAACAGTCAACTATTGAGGAGAAGAACTCGCTGGCCAGGAATACACTGAAATTTGTTGAAGAAAGGTTGAACCTCGTGGCTGCAGATCTTTCTGCTATCGAACAAAAAGTTCAGCAATATAAGTCGGGCAGGGGTGCGGTGGATATCAGCACGCAAGGCCAGCTTTACCTGCAGAATGTAAGTGCCAACGATCAGAAACTCAGTGAAGTGAATATGCAATTGTCGGTGCTGGACCAGGTTGAAAAATTTGTTTCTGCAAAAGACAACAGTGGCGCCGTGGTTCCTTCTACAGTGGGAGTGAGTGATCCGGCTCTTTCTGGCCTCGTTGATAAACTCTACACTTCAGAAATGGAGTATGAGAAAATGAAAACAACCATCGGCGAGAACAATCCTAAGATGATCGCAATGAAGGAGCAGATCAATAAACTGCGTCCGAGTATCATAGATAATATCACTAGTCAACGCCAGGGATTGATGGCGGCCAAGCAGAACCTGAACGTAACAAACGGCAACTATAATGCTATCCTGAACTCTGTTCCGCAAAAGGAACGCCAGTTGCTGGATATCAGCCGTGAACAAAATATTAAAAGCAGCATCTATTCTTTCCTGCTTCAGAAAAAGGAAGAAAGTGCGCTCTCCTATGCATCAACCGTGTCAAACAGCAGGGTAGTTGATACCGCCCAGGCAAGTCCCAATCCGGTTAGCCCTAACAAAAAACTAATCTATCTTATTGCGTTGGTGGCAGCTCTCGGTTTATGGGTAGCTGTGGTCACGCTCAAAGAAGCTTTCACAGGAAAGATCCTCTACAGGAAAGAGATCGAAGCACTTACTGCCATCCCGGTTATTGCAGAAGTAGCTTATGAAAAAACAAAAGACCCGATCGTGGTAAAAGCGGGCAAGAGGAGTTTTGTAGTGGAAGAATTCAGGAAGCTGCGTACTGCGCTTTCATTCCTGGGAATTGATGCTGCACACAGGAAACTGCTGGTAACATCCAGCATCTCCGGGGAAGGAAAGAGTTTTATCGCTTCCAACCTGGCAGTCAGCATTGCAACCACGGGGAAAAAAGTAGTGCTGGTTGATCTTGATCTCAATGTACCAACACTTTCCAAAGTGTTTAACGTTGACCAGGAATTCGGTATCAGCGATTTTCTTGCCGGAAAAAAATATCCTGAAGATATTATCAAACCGGTAAGTGGTCATGAAAACCTGTTCTTTATCCCGGCAGGAGATCTTACTGAAAACCCTTCAGAACTGTTGCTCAATGGCAAGGTGAATGAGATCATCGAATACCTGGATAACAGTTTCGATATGGTGATCATCGATACTTCACCGATCGTATTGATCACGGATGCTTACATACTTTCAGAGCTTTGCAATGCAACGTTGTATGTAATGCGTCATGGTTACACACCAAAATTACTGGTGAAGAGAATTGACGAGAATAATGAAATCAACCCGATTAATAACCCGGCGATCATATTCAACGGCGTTAAAACAAGAGGGATGTTCAGAAATAACTATGGTTACGGTTACAACTACGTTTACGGAAACGATAAAAAAAGAAACGCAGGAAGTAACAGGAAAACCGTAAAATCCTAAATCACGAATACCAATGAAAATCAAGCATCTCAACACAATTAATTGTAGCTGAGAAGGGCGAAGCCTTACCTCCCATTCCAATTACTCGATCCTTGATTAACTGCAAATTTCAAATTTTTTAAAAAAATTGTTATGCAGAAAAATTGGTACGTAGTTTACACAAAACCGCAATACGAGAAAAAGGTTGCCGCTTTGTTAAGCAAAAAAAAGATTGAAAACTTCTGTCCGCTTGGATGTGAAGAAACGCAGAATTTCAGGAAGCTTAAAATGGTATTCAAGCCATTGTTCAAATCTTACGTGTTTGTATATGCAAACAGCGAAGAGCTGGAAATTTTGAAAAATACAGACGGGGTGCTGAACCTGCTTTACTGGCACGGTGAACCGGCAGTTATCAAAGATGATGAGATCGCAGCTATCAAAGAATTCATTGCAGATCACCGCAACATCAAACTCGAAAGAACTGTTGTTAACCTGGATGAACCGGCCCGCAATTTCAGTGCTTCTTCATACGCTATAGAAGGTAAACTGGTAACTATCAAAAATAAATTGCTGAAAGTTAGTCTCCCGTCATTGGGTTATACCATGGTTGCAAAAGTTGAAGATGAAAATGTCTTTGGCAGAAACGAAGTAATTTTACAACCAAATACAAACACCACTTCATTCGCACATACATGATGAAAGCAACCGACAAGATCTACGTAGCAGGTCATAATGGCCTCGTAGGATCGGCAATTGTGAGAGCGCTTAAAGGCAGGGGGTTCACAAATCTTGTTCACCGGACTTCAAAAGAACTGGATCTCAGGAACCAGGCCGCAGTAGAAGAATTTTTCAGGGAAGAAAAACCTCAATACGTATTCCTGGCAGCAGCCAAAGTGGGCGGCATCGTGGCCAACAATACTTACAGGGCAGATTTTCTTTACGACAATATCATGATCGTTTCCAACATCGTTCATGCAGCTTATGCCAGCAAAGTAACCAAGCTCATGTTCCTGGGAAGTTCATGTATTTACCCGAAACTGGCTCCTCAGCCACTCAAGGAAGAATACCTTTTAACAGGGCCGCTGGAATATACCAACGAGCCTTATGCCATAGCAAAGATCGCCGGTATCAAGCTTTGTGAAAGCTACCGCGATCAGTACGGCGCTGATTATATCAGTGTAATGCCAACAAACCTGTATGGCCTTAATGACAATTATCACCCGGAGAACAGTCACGTACTTCCGGCATTGATCAGGAAATTCCATGAAGCAAAAGAAAAGGGACTTACAGAAGTAGAGATATGGGGATCCGGTACTCCCAAAAGGGAATTCCTGTTTGCAGATGACCTGGCAGATGCCTGTCTTTTCCTGATGGATAACTACAGTGAAAAAGAAATTGTAAACATTGGCTGCGGGGAAGATGTAACGATCAGGGAATTGGCCGAAACGGTAAAGGAAGTTGTGGGATTTGAAGGAAACCTGGTTTATAATACCTCCAGGCCGGATGGCACACCTCGTAAATTAATGGATGTTACCAAAATTCACGCCCTAGGATGGCGTCATAAAACCTCACTTAAAGAAGGAATGAAAATCGCTTACCAGGATTTTTTAAAGAAACAACAGATACTACAAGTGGCATCTTAAACGTTTCATTCCCGAATTTTACACAAAACAAATTATGAAGACTGCATTAATAACCGGTATTACCGGACAGGACGGAGCCTATCTGGCTGAATTATTACTTAGCAAAGGATACATGGTACATGGGATCAAGAGGCGTTCGTCACTGATCAACACGGATCGTATTGACCATTTATATATGGACAAACACGAGAACAATGTAAAGTTTAAGCTGCATTACGGGGATATGACCGACAGTACCAACCTGATCCGTATCGTACAGGAAACACAACCCGACGAAATTTATAACCTGGCGGCCATGAGCCATGTAAAAGTGAGCTTCGATACGCCTGAATATACTGCCAATGCCGATGGTATCGGAACACTCCGCCTGATGGAAGCCATCAGGATATTGGGTCTTGAAAAGAAGACCCGTATTTACCAGGCATCTACCTCAGAACTATACGGATTGGTACAGGAAGTGCCACAGAGAGAAACAACGCCTTTCTATCCAAGAAGTCCGTACGCAGTAGCAAAACTATATGGTTACTGGATCGTGGTTAACTACCGGGAAGCATATAATATGTATGCCTGTAACGGGATTCTCTTTAACCACGAAAGCCCATTGCGTGGAGAAACCTTCGTAACACGTAAGATTACCAGGGCCGTTGCTGCCATTGCAAAAGGGAAACAAGACACATTATACCTAGGTAACCTCAATGCTGAAAGGGACTGGGGACATGCCAAAGATTATGTTGAAGCCATGTGGCTGATCCTTCAGCAGGAAACAGCCGAAGACTTTGTAATTGCCACCGGTGTTACCACCAGGGTAAGGGAATTTGTGAAAATGTCATTTGCAGAAGTGGGTATTGAACTTTCATTCAGCGGAGAAGGTGTAGATGAAAAAGCAACCGTAGCAGCCTGCAATAACCCGGCATACCAGTTACCGATCGGTAAGCAGGTGGTAGCAGTTGACCCGGCTTACTTCAGGCCAACAGAGGTTGAACTGTTGATAGGCGATGCCAGCAAAGCAAAACAAAAACTTGGCTGGACACCAAAACACACTTTAGCTGATCTCGTAAAAGAAATGGTGGCAAGTGATCTTGCTGCAATCAAATAATAAACCTGTTAACACTAATACCTATTGTTGTTTTAAAAGCCAATTATCTTAAGTAAAGGCCGTTTATTGCGAATCTTCAGAACCTTCCAATTTAATGGAACATGAAAGAAAAGATTGTTTCGGCTTTCACTTCTATAAACAGTGTTTTAAATAAAGGTCACCACAGGAGCGTTAAAGCAAAAAAAAATATTCTTGCATCCTTTGTTATTAAAGGATGCAATATTGCAATCAGTCTCATACTTGTACCGCTTACCATTCACTATGTAAATCCAACGCAATATGGAATCTGGTTAACCCTGAGTTCCATTATCGGGTGGTTTGCTTTTTTTGATATCGGTTTCGGCAATGGCCTCCGGAATAAATTTGCCGAAGCGCTCGCCAAAAACGATCACGGTTTAGCCCGCATTTATCTCAGTACTACGTATGCCATCCTAAGCATCATTGTTGTTTGCTTATTGCTGGTATTCCTGTGCATAAATCCTTTCCTCAATTGGTCGCGTATTCTCAATACACCGGCCGATATGGCGGCAGAATTAAGTATTCTTGCCCTGCTGGTATTTGTTTTCTTCTGCCTTCAGTTTGTACTGCAACTGATCACAACAGTAATTACGGCAAACCAGCAGCCAGCCAAAGCTTCCTTCTTTAATTTCCTGGGAAGCCTCTTTTCTCTTTCCATTATTTTTATTTTAACCAGAACAACTTCAGGTAATCTCATTTACCTGGCGTTGAGTCTTGGCTTTACTCCTGTTCTGGTTTTAACTGCGTCGAGTCTTTGGTTCTATACACATGAATACAGGAAATATGCTCCGTCAATCAGGTTTGTAAAGTTTTCCTACGCACGCAGCCTGATGGGGTTGGGGTTAAAATTCTTTATCATACAGATAGCAGCGGTTGTACTTTATGAAACAAGTAACCTGATCATTACACAGCTCTTTGGGCCTGCACAGGTTACCTCTTATAATGTGGCATATAAATATTTCGGCATTATTCCCATGGTAATGGGGATCATCATGACGCCTTTCTGGAGCGCTTTCACGGAAGCCTGGGTGAAACAGGACTTTGGCTGGATCAAAAGCACCATGAGGAAACTTCAGATGCTCTGGGCCGGGTTAAGCCTGCTCGCAGTCGTTATGCTGTTATTATCCGGCTTTGTATACAAATGGTGGGTGGGTAAGGATATCGCTATACAGGTAAGTATTTCTGTAGCCATGGCCTCTTACGTAATCATCAATGCCTGGAATGGTATTTACAGCCAGTTCCTCAATGGTGTAGGTAAAATAAAGTTGCAGTTATATACTGCTTTGGCGGGAACGCTCGTTAATATTCCGCTTGCGATTTACCTCGGCAAAACACTGGGCATTTATGGGGTGGTTTTGTCAACAACGATCATAAGCATCATGGGTGCAATTTTATCGCCCATGCAATACAATAAAATCATTCATAACAATGCCCGTGGGATATGGGCACAATAAAATGAATATCTTAATTATTTCGGCGCCCGATCCTTACAAAGTAGCAGGCACTGTGGCCTATAATCTTTACAAGGGATTGAATGAAAAAGGGCATAACACAAAATTACTGGTGAACACTTACGGGAACTATCCTGACCCGGGGATCTTTTGTATGCAAACCAAAACAGATGTATTGGTTAAGAAGGCAAAAAACCGGGTGCTTAAAACCCTCGACAAATTTTTTAAAGTACTTCCGAAAAAAGACAAAGACTATTCCATCCAGGATTACGATGAAACAAAAACGCATTACAAAACCAGTGCGCTGCTGAAAAAAATTAACTTCAAGCCGCAAGTGATCCTGTTCCTTTTTCCCCAGAATTTTCTCAATGCAAAAAACCTTTATGAATTAAATAAACAAACAGGGGCTCATATTTACTGGTACCTGATGGATTCTGCTGCGCTCACGGGCGGGTGCCATTACTCTTGGGATTGCAGGCGCTTCACAACAGGCTGCGGCAAATGCCCGGGATTGTATTCCAACGATGAGAACGATCAAACGGCAGTTAATTTTCGTTTCAAGAATCATTACATCAGCCAGACGAGCATCAGTATTGTTTCAGCAACAGAATGGCAATACCGGTTGTCACTGGGTAGCCTCTTGTTCAAAGAAAAGGCGATGGACAAGATCCTGCTTTCTGTAGATCAGCACATATTCATGCCTGCATCTAAAGATGATGCAAAAAGGAAATACGGAATTCCTGTTAATAAAAAAGTGATCTTCTTTGGCTCTGCATTCCTGGGTGAAAGAAGAAAGGGCATGCGCTATCTTATGGATGCACTCAAACTGGTAAAGCAACATAAGAATATAAAGAACAATGATATATTATTACTGATTGCAGGGAATGATTTTGAACTGATCAAAAATGATATCCCATTCGAATATAAATACATGGGCTTGCTTGCAAATAATGAAGAACTTGCAGAAGCTTTCCAGGCATCTGATATTTATATTTGCCCATCGATAGAGGATTCTGGCCCCATGATGATCAACCAGGCCATCATGTGTGGAATCCCTTCCGTTACCTTTGATATGGGAGTTGCCATGGACCTGGTGCTTAACGGCAAAACAGGTTACAGGGCAAAACTCATGGATGTGAACGATCTTGCCAAAGGAATATCAACACTGCTGGCATTGGATGATGATACCTATAAACAGTATTCCATCAATTGCAGGGAATTGGCATTATCTACCTGCACACCCGAAGTGCAGATAGACCAATTTGAAAAATTATTTACGCAATGAAAAAGCTTACTCTTTTCCTGATGAGCCAGAAAGGGCACGATGCCCTTGCACATTTCATTGCATTATTCGGCAGTGAGCCTGTAAGTTTTGTGGTAGGCTCAACCGATCCCAATATTCAGCATGATTATTACAAGGAGATCAAAGAGCTTTGTAAGAAACATTCGGTAAAATTTTTCGATAGAAAAGAAAAATTCAACGTTGATACAGCCTTTACGATAGCCATCTCATGGCGTTGGCTGATACCGCTGGGGCAATCAAAACTGATCGTAATGCACGACTCGCTTTTGCCAAGGTACCGGGGCTTTGCTCCCCTGGTGAATTGCCTGGTAAATGGAGAAAAAAAGATCGGGGTAACAGCATTGTTTGCCAGTGAGGAATATGATAAAGGTGATATTATTGCTCAGCAGTCAGCCAATATATCATATCCCATCAAAATACATGAAGCTATTGATATAGCTTCTGTATGTTATCAAAAACTTGTTGAAAAAGTAGGCAGGAAGATAGTATCCGGAAAATCCCTGCAGGCAAAAAGACAAAACGAGGCAGAAGCTTCCTACAGTCTCTGGCTGAATGAAGATGACTATGATATCGATTGGAACAGGCCGGCAAAGGATATAAAAAGATTTATTGATGCCGTTGGGTTCCCCTACAATGGAGCCGCAACTTATATGGAAGGCAAGAAGTTAAGGGTACTGGATGCCGAAGTAATTCCCGACCTTGCAATAGAAAACCGCAAGCCCGGGAAAGTGATTTTTATACAACAGGATAAGCCTGTTATTGTATGCGGAAAGGGTTTATTGAAGATTTTGAGCCTTACAGAAGACGGCAGTACACAAGAAATACTGCCATTAAAGCGTTTTAGGGTAAGGTTCACCTGATTACAAATTTAATTTTGACCAAATGATTCCATTTAACAAACCACATTTAACCGGTAATGAAACGGATTATATCCGTGAATCTGTGTTGTCTGGTAAGATATCCGGCGATGGTATATATACAAAAAAATGTCACCAGTTCTTCGAAACCAAATACGGGTTCAGGAAGGTATTGCTCACAACAAGCTGCACAGATGCATTGGAAATGTGCGCCATACTGCTTGATATCAAACCGGGCGACGAAGTAATCGCTCCTTCTTATACATTTGTTTCAACTGTAAATGCTTTTGTGCTGAGAGGTGCAAAAGTGGTATTTGCAGACAGCTCAACAGAAAACCCGAATATCGATGTAGAGGAGATCGAACGTTTGATAACGCCTAAAACAAAGGCGATCATTGTAGTTCACTATGCTGGGATTGCTTGTGATATGGACAAAGTGATGGAACTCGCCAACCAGCATAAACTGTATGTTGTAGAAGATGCTGCGCAGGCAATCGATTCATACTACAAGGGTAAGCCTCTTGGTTCCATAGGCCACCTGGCAACTTTTTCATTCCACGAAACCAAAAATATTATTTCGGGAGAAGGTGGGATGCTGGTAGTGAATGATGAGCATTTTATCGGCCGGGCAGAGATCATCCGTGAAAAAGGAACAAACCGTTCTTCTTTCTTCCGTGGCGAGATTGATAAATATGGATGGGTTGATATCGGTTCTTCCTTCCTGCCATCAGATATCATTGCAGCATTTTTGTATGCCCAGATCGAGAACATAGAAGTGATTCAGCAAAGACGTAAGGATATCTGGCAAAGATATTATCGTGAGCTGAAACCTTTGGAACAGGATGGTTTCATACAACTTCCTTACATTCCCGAGTATGCCACCAACAATGCACACATGTTTTACATCGTATGCAGGTCGCTCGAAGAAAGAACTGGCCTGATCGCCAAACTGAAAGAGAACCAGGTGATGGCTGTGTTCCATTACCTTTCTTTACATAAGTCCCCGTATTATATCCAACATCACGATGGCCGTGAGTTACCAATGAGTGATCTTTACTCTGATAACCTCCTGCGCCTGCCATTCTATTACGGCCTCGAAAAAATAGAACAGGAAAAAGTAATAGATATTATCAAAGGTTTTTACAAACAACTCCCCAAAAAAACTGAACTTGTAAAGGAACTTCAGAAGTAGTTTCAGCCAAAACGAACAGCATGAACAAGCTCTTCATCATTATTTTTAAAATACTGAAGCGGACATCCATGTTCATCTATTCGCTGTACAGTACCGCATGGACCTGGATAAAGCTTAAAGGCAACGGGGTACAGTTCTCTTCATGGTCAACCAATGGCGTACCCATGATTGATGTTACCATGGGGGCAAAAATGACTCTTGGAAAAAATTTCCGCATGAACAATGGCCGGTATTACAACAAAATCGGAAGGCAACAGCCCTGCATGTTCGTTGTAAGTAAAGGCGGTGAGCTTACCATTGGTAACGACGTAGGTATGAGTGCAACTACATTTTTCTGCACTTTGAAAATAACAGTGGGTGATAATGTGAAGATAGGCGGCAACTGTGTTTTCTATGATACAGATTTTCACTCCCTGAATTACCTTGAAAGAAGGGATGAAAAAACCGACAATGAAAACAGGCGCTCTGCTCCTGTTACTGTTGAAGATGATGTATTCATCGGGGCCCACAGTACCATATTAAAAGGCGTTACCCTTGGAAAGGGAAGCATCATAGGCGCCGGTTCTGTTGTAAGTAAATCAATTCCTCCCGGCCAGATCTGGGGTGGAAGTCCAGCCGTGTTCATCAAAAGCATTTAAACTTCATGCAACTGCAAAAGGGAAGCCTGGCAAATTACCTGATCATGTTCATTGTACTGGGCATATCGGGAATGCCGTTTTTTTCCAGTAATCAACCTTTTACCATCCTCTTTGCGCTTGGACTGATCGGTTTGTTCATGTTCAGCCATTTCAAAAAGATCGATGAAGAGTTCCTGTATGTTGCCGGGGCAATTATTGCATGTGTGATCTTCCAGGCAGTAACATTTTCTTTCTTCAAAGGCATTACGATCATGGGCTTGATCATGCGGATACTTACCGCATACCTGGCCATCAAACTGATTGGTCAGCAATACGTCACTTATTTTGTAAGGGTGATGGTGGTTTTAAGTATCATCAGTCTTATCATATTCATACCCATCATGATCAAACCCGATCTGATGCAGACGCTCAAGGATGCCACACCGGCATTCATGAGCTATAAATATGAACTGTGGGGTATGGAGATTGATCGTAAGACCCTGATTGTTTACAATTTTGTGGAGGAAATAGACAGGCTGCGTAACAACGGACCATTCTGGGAACCGGGAGCTTTCGGCGGCTACCTGGTAATTGTGTATATGCTTAACACAATCAGGGAAGCAAGGTTACTCGGGCCTATAAACATACTTTTTATCGTTACCATACTTACCACCCAATCAACAACAGCATACCTGGCTTTATTTGCTTTCATTGTGTTTTATATATTTTTCGAAGATTATTCTTATGCAACCAAATCACTCATCATTGTTTTTGGTGTAGCAGGTTACATCGCATTTCAAACCATACCATTCCTCGGAGATAAGATAAAGGAAGAAAATGCGGGCGCCAAAGATGCAATTGAAACTGTGGGAGGAGATACCAGGATGGCTTCAGCCATACTCGATTGGGAAGATATAAAAGGTTACCCGCTGGCAGGAAGAGGAATTTGGGATGAAACGCGGGTTGATAAAAAATTTCAGTATGCCATCAGGAACAACGGCTTTACTAATTTTATAGCGCAGTGGGGCATATTGTTCTTTTTGTTCTATTTCTATTGGTATTATCGCGGATTTCGTGAATTTTGCAGGATATATGGAGGCAATGCTTTTATCCCGATAGTACTGATACTGGTGATATGGCTGCTTTCATTCAGTGAAAACTATTTCGATTCTCCTTTTTTCTGGTCGCTTGTGTTTTTGAGCATACCATTGAGGGAAGTGGAAGCCGAGGAAGATGAAGAAGACGACAATGACGGGGAAGATGATTCAGAAAGCGATGAAGACGAGGATGATAATGAATAACGGATTGCAATAATTTGTATACATAAAACGTTTAAGTTGGTACAGATTAAAGTAAATGGGAAACACGATCTACATAGTAATACCTGTTTTTAACCGGTTGAAATTCACCCGGGAATGCCTCGATTCCCTGCGTAAGCAATCGTATAAGAATTTTAAAACGATTGTAGTTGATGATGGCTCAACCGACGGTACTTATGAACACATACAGGAAAATTATCCTGAAGTAATATTGGAAAAGGGTGACGGAAACCTTTGGTGGGCCGGTGCTACCAATGTAGGGGTAAAAACGGCACTCGAAATGTCGAAATCCGACGATGATTTCATTCTCACACTCAACAATGATCTTACTGTTATCCCGGAGTATTTGCAGGAACTCGTAAACACAGCGATCCAGGAACATCCCTGTGTAGTAGGTTCTGTTTCTGTAAATATCAGGAATGTGAATAAAGTGGAGTTTGCAGGTTTGAAATGGAACAAGATAACAGCCAAGTATAGCCGCCCGAAAGAATTTATTCCGAATTATAATGAACTGGTATCACGCCACCTGCTTATTGAAACCGACCTGCTGCCGGGAAGGGGAACATTGATCCCTATAGCCCTGTTCAGGCAGATCGGCCTATATGACGAACATAACTTTCCGCATTATGCCGCTGATGATGATTTTTCATTGCGCAGCAGGCTGTTTGGTTATAAACTCGTTGTTGCCACCAAGGCAGTTGTAAGAAGCCATGTGGATGAATCTGGACTGGAGGTTATTAACCGCCAGCGCAAGGGCAGAAAAACATTGGGGCATTTGCGTGAATCATTAAGTTCGATCAAATCGGGCACCAACCTGCACATCAGGTATAACTGGGCAAAGAAGCATACACCGGTTCCGCCCTTGTATTTCATGTTCGATTTTATGAGGATCGTTTACTCATTCTATTTCAAATAGCCGTTTTGTATATCTTAAAAATAAGCAACCATGCTTAAGGATCGTGTTAAGACACTTTTTATAAGGCACATACTCCGCAAGCAGGTTCCGATCTCTTTCAGCCATACAAATCAAGTGAGTTTCCTGGATGCAGAACCTTTGATAACAGATAAGGTTTACTGCGTGCTGAATTTTGATGATCTGAGTCCGGTACCGGATGATTCAAAATACATAGGACGGGGTGGGGCGCTCACTGATTTTATCAATATTAAACAGGAGGAATTGCTGAAGGCATTTCCTTTTTTAGGTATCACACATTTTCTGATACCGAATCATTTGCCGGCAGACAGGTTTTATCTTTTTCAAAAAGATAAATACGCCATAGCAAACAAAGCCAATGAAAACTGGCTTAGCTATTATAAAAAGCTGTCGGCAGAATACAACATCGAGTTTGCTTCTCACGGCGTTTACCACAGGCAGACAGAAAATCTCCTGATGGCAAGGCATACAGAGTTTGCTTATCTCAGCTATGAAGCGTCTTTGAAACGGTTACAATACAGTCTGCAGCTTTTTCAGCAGGCCGGTATAAAGCCGATAGGCTTTCGGGCTCCGGGATGGGATATGAATGCCGATCTGAGCCTCATTGATGCAATCAGGGATGCAGGCTTCAACTATGCCGGTCTTTGTTCTTATGATGGCGGACTCAATTCAGTGAAACAAAGGATCAGCAATTATCATCCTGTGATGATAAAAGGGATCGTGAATTTCCCGGATAATATCAATATCGACTGGCCGATGGAAACTATCGATCAAACAGTAAGAAAGATCGTTGATATGAACGGTGTGATCGCTATCAAAGGACATTTTTCAAAACATACGCTTACCAATTCATTTTCTGAAACTAATTATCAGAAATTAAAAGAACTGGTTAAAAAAATAAAGGATACGTACGGCTCATCGGTAGTGTTTGGAACATTCAGAGATGTATATAACAACCTTGAGGGTAAGTATCAACTGAAAACAGGAAAAAAAGTTAACAAAACAGCATAATCATTGAAGGTACTCATTGTAAAACGTTACGAAAGGGATTTCAGGATCCCGTTTTACCGCTTGCTTAAAAAAAAGCTAAGTGAAAAGGGTATTGATTTGGAATTGCACTACGGCGAACCTGATGAAGAAGAAAAAAAGAGTATCCGCGATTATATTAAAGATGAAAGTATCGGTAAGAAAGTCAAGAATAAGTATTTTAAAATAAAAGGAACTTACCTGTGTTACCAGCCATGTCTTTCTCTTGTTTCCAAAGCAGATGTGGTGGTGGTGCAACAGGGAAACAGGGAACTCTTTAATTATGCGCTTCTGTTCAGGCGCCTGTTTTTCAAAAAACCGAAACTGGCATTCTGGGGGCATGGCAGAAATTTCCAGGGCAACCCGAAATCACTAAAGGAGAAATTCAAATACTGGTATTCCAATAAGGTTGATTTCTGGATCGCCTATAATGAGCTTAGTAAAAAACTGCTGGTTGACCGTGGATTCGACCCGAACCGCATTGTTGCTATCAACAATACGATAGACAGCAAATCGCAGATAGAATATTACGATTCAATTACAGAATCACAGAAAACAGCACTTAAGGAACAATATGGAATTAAACCGAATGAGCCTGTTGGAATTTTCTGTGCATCCATCTATCACGACAAGCAGATAGATTTTTTACTAAATGCCCTTAGCGTGGTAAAAGCCCAAGTGCCTTCCTTTAAATTCCTGATGGTAGGAAAAGGGGTTGAAGACTATAAAGCTGTTGAATACGCAAAAAATAACCCCGACTGGTTCTTTTATGTAGGCAATAAATTTCATGAGGAAAAAATATTGTATTTTTCTATAGCCGATTTTCAAACAATACCGGGAGCTGTGGGATTGAACATCATTGATTCATTCTCTTTCCGATGCCCGCTTATCACAACAAAGATAGATAATCATGGCCCGGAGATATCTTACCTGAAGAGCCATGAGAACGGTATCATGACCGATGTAAACCTGGAAGAATACGCAAACACGATAATTACCCTTACTAGTGATAAAACCCAGCTTAATAGATTGAAACAAGGCTGTAGCGAAGCCCGCGATTTCTATTCTATTGAGAACATGGCCAACAATTTTTTTAATGGCGTTTTAACATTACTAAGTAAACCACACACATGACGAAGCCTTTAGTTTCTATTATTGTTCCCTTTTGCAATGAGGAGAAATACATAGCAGATGCTATAAACTCGTTGCTTGAGCAGACTTATTCCAATGTTGAGATTGTATTGGTAGATGACCATTCTACCGACAACTCAAAACAGGTATGTCTTTCATTTAAAGATCCAAGGGTAAAATATTACCCCAAGTTTCACATACCTAACGGGAGAGCCTGGTCAAGGAACTTCGGAATCGAAAAAGCAACCGGGGAGATCATCACTTTCCTGGATGCAGATGATACCTGCAGCAGAGACAGAATCGAACTTCAGTTAAACAAACTGATAGAACTGGGTATAGACAGAACAATGTGCGGATGCTGGGTGCAAAGGCAGGGTATCCAGAATTCACTCATGCAGATGCCTGTGAAACATGAAGACATATTAAAGGGATTCACGCGTCAGTATAACCGCACCACTATTGTTGGCGCAACCATTATGGCGCATAAAAACATATTCCTTAAATATGAGTACAGAACAAAGTTCAAGTTTTATGAAGATTGGGATCTCTTGGTTCGCCTGGGGGAGTCGAATGAAGTATTCTTTGTGAATATAGATAAGCCTCTTTACACTTACATGATCAGAAGTAAGGGAACGAAATTTCAGAAAGACTGGCTTGATTTCAACATTTTTATGAGAGACTGCCAGATCAGGCGGGCAAAGAACCTGCCTGAATATGAAACTCCTGATGAAATGTTTGCAGAACTGAAGAAGAATAACAAACCAAGATATGTGATGTACAAGTGTTTTGAAAAAATGGTAGAACTAAAAAGATATTTAAGATTATAACAAATACGAAGGCCTGTTAATCGATGCCGAAAGTAACAATCATATACAGAAATATTCCCCAGTACAGGATCGAGTTCTATAACTTGTTGCGGGAGGGCCTGCAAAAGAAAGGTATAGAGTTCGATTTGATATATGGAGATAACCCTTTCAAAGGAAGGGAGGATAGTGTTGATTGTGAATGGGCAACTTTTAAAAAGAACTATACACTAAGCCTGTTGAATATCTACATCATCTGGCAACCATGTACCAAAGAAATAAGAAACAGCGACCTCGTAATTGTTGAGCAGGCTAACAAACTACTGTTCAATTATTACCTGATCTTGCGCAAAATATTCGGAAATAAAAAATTTGCGTTCTGGGGCCACGGGTTGAACATGCAGCTTCCAAAGAAGAGCCTGTTCAACCGGTTCAAAATGACTTATATCAATAAAGCCAGTTGGTGGTTCGCTTATACAGAAGGCATTAAAAATTTTCTGGTGGACCAGGGTGTTGAAAGCAATAAGATCACCGTTGTACAAAATGCCATCGATACCAAAACACTGAATGAACTGTATCATTCCATACCCGAAGAAGAAGTGGAAGCATTGCGGAAACAGCATGGGATAGAAAAAAATGAAAGAGTACTGATCTATTGTGGGGCTTTATCGAAAGAAAAGAACATACAGTTCTTACTCGACTCTGCTGATGAACTCAAAGCCAAGGGCCATAAGTTTAAACTGCTGGTAATGGGGAATGGCCCTCTGCTGAAGGATGTTCAGAAAGCGGCAGAGAAAAATCCCTGGATCATTTATACAGGGCCCAAGTTCGGAAGAGACAAAGCACTTTATTTCAGGATATCAGATATATTCCTGTTACCCGGTGCCATGGGGCTGGCCATCCTTGATTCATTTGCGTTTGAAACGCCAATGGTAACGATCAAATATGATCATCATGGACCGGAATTTGAATATATAGTAGATGATTATAATGCTGTGATAGCTGACAACAGTATAGAAGATTTTACAAACAGGATCGGGAACCTGCTCAACAATCCCGAAAAAATGGATATGCTCAAAAAAACTTCTGCTTTGATGATACAGAAGTATAATATCCAGTCGATGGTCGATAATTTCATCGATGGCATCGAAAAAGCTTTGAAATGAAAGATTTTTGGGTAAATAGTATAAAACCGTATAATGTTTTACGTGTTTTTACGTTATACCAATCAATGTGTTGTGCCCCAAATGTTATGTAACTTGCGCCCGGCTAAAGGGGGCAGGCAGAAGAACTGTCTTCCATAACGATCAAGCCCACATTAACTAAAACGTTGTACCAAAAGAAACCGCTTACAAATCATGGAAACTACTCCTGTACTTGGATATAATGTGTTCTCTTCCAGGTTAGATGTATTGGATCCTTCCATCAATAAACTGCTCATCAATACTTTCAGCCCGAATTCATACGGGCTGGCATTGAGCGACAAAAAATTTGAAACAGCACTCAAGCATACCGATGTGCTGGTGCTGGATGGCGTAGGCATCGCTTTTGGCTCGGTTTTACTTAATGGAAAGAACATAAAAAAAATATCAGGGCAGGATTGCTTTGATTATTACATGGCGGAAGCCAATAAAAGGAACTGGAAAGTTTATTTCCTCGGTTCAACAGAACAGACCCTGCAGAAAATAAAAGACAGGGCCAAACAGGAATTTCCCAATGTTATTACCGGATCTTATTCTCCACCGTATAGGCCAGAGTTTACTGATGAAGACAATGCCGCCATGGTGAATGCCATCAATGCATTTAAGCCTGATGTTTTGTTTGTAGGGCTTACAGCTCCCAAGCAGGAGAAATGGGCCTATGAACACAGAGATAAAGTGAACGCCAGGATCATCAGTACCATCGGTAATGTATTTGATTGGTATGCCGGTAACAGTAAGCGTCCGGCCAAGATCTGGATCAACCTGCGCCTGGAGTGGCTGGTGAGAATATTCCTGCGGCCTGAGATATTTAAAAGAAATACAGGAAATCAAATGATGTTTTTAAGGGACCTGTTCCTGCATATTACACATATAAAAAGAATAAAAGCTTAGTTATGATTAAAGTTGCGTTGATAGGAGCCGGGAAAATGGGCCTCTCTCATCTCTCCATTTTAGGGGCACACCCTGATGTGGAGGTTGTTGGCGTTTGTGATACCTCCAAGATGGTATTGGATGTAATGGACAAATACACAAAGATCCAGGGGTTTACCGATTATGAAAAGATGATTGAAAAAGCAAAACCCGATGCTGTTTTTGTTTCTGTTCCTACAAAATTTCACCATACTATGGTGAAAAATCTATTGAACAAACGCATTCATGTATTCGCAGAAAAACCACTTTGTCTCACAGTTGAACAAAGCGAAGAACTGGTTCAACTGGCAGCAGCCAACAACTGCATAAATCAGGTTGGCTATCACAATAAGTTTGTTGGTACGTTCCGTGAAGTAAAGCGTATCGTAAAAGGAGGATTTTTAGGAGATATCTATCATTTCGTTGGCGAAGCATACGGCCCGGTAGTAATACGCAAGAAACAAGACACATGGCGTTCAGATCCTTCTGAAGGAGGTGGATGCCTGATGGATTATGCGTCGCATGTGATCGACCTTATCAATGATATTCTTGCACCGGTTGAAAGCTCCAAGGGAAGTATACTGAAACCTGTTTACTCCAACAATGTAGAAGATGCCGTTTTTTCATTGCTTGAACTGAGTTCAAAAGTTTCGGGTGTATTATCTGTTAACTGGAGTGATGATACACATCGCAAGATGTCTACATCCATCACAGTGATCGGAACAAGAGGAAAGATAATTTCTGATGCAAATGAACTGAAAGTATTCTTCAAAGACAGTAAAGTGCCGGATGGATATTCAAAAGGATGGAATGTAAAATACATCACAGAGCTTACAGAGCCTGTTGACTTCTATCTACGCGGTGAAGAGTATTCGGCACAGATAGATTATTTCGTTAAAACATGCCAGGGAAAAGTACCGAACACGATCAATACTTTTCACAGTGCCATGCTTACAGACAAAGCCATTTCAATCATTAAACAAAGTTCAAAATAAGTGATGGAAAGAATTTTATTTGGAGATAACCAGTTTTTTGCTGTTAATCATATTTCCGACGAGAAGTCGAGAGCACAATCCATTCGTTTCAAAGACGACGAATCAATCATTCAAACACTTGATGTTGCCAGGGCCGCAGGCTCCAATACTTTTATGTGTACTACACACGATCGTATCGGTAACATCTGCGATATGATGAGGGCCAACCCGGCCAAATATGGAGATTACCAGGTATTTCCCTGCATGCCCTATGCACACAAATATGCCAATGCTGTAACAGAGCTTGGTATTGCAGGAACACTGAAGCAATATGTGCCCGGTAATTTTATTGGTTCCCTGTTCAAAGGCGGTGTCGCATACCTTTCAAAAGATTATCTCTCCATCATGGAGTTGTTGATTGATGCTGAAATGAAAATGTTCAAAGGCATTAAAACACCGGTGATCTTTTTACAGAATGTTGTAACCGACCTGTTACTTGGACTTGGCATGATAGACATTCTTGTAGCCTTTCACAAATATGTTCAGAAGAAGTATGATGCTGAGGCGGGATTCATTACTATGAACATGCCGATGCTCCTGGATAAACTGGAAGCTGCTGGCATTGAGAACCCGATCATCTGTTCTTCTATCAACCTGGCAGGTTTCCGCATGTCGGGAGGAAAAGAAAAATACGAAGAGATATTGAGAACAAGAAAGGTGCGGGCAATTGCCATGCAGGTGCTCGGTGGTGGAGCCATCAATCCCAAAGATGCGATTGAATACGTATGCGGCCTGCCAAATATCGAATCGATATTGTTCGGGGCATCATCAAAAGGAAACATTACGCAAACCATTAATTATATAAACGAGTTCGATAAGAAACGGGCAAGCTAACTAACCCGTAAAACACCCTCTGAAATGAACAGGCAGTTTGAACGATATCTACAAATAACACTGATCATACTGGATCTGATCGTATTGAATACGACCTATTTCCTGTGTAAGGTTATTTTTATGAAGGAGATACCTTCCGGCTTTGGTAGTTTCTACCTGCAATATTGGGGGATCTCTAACGGCTTGTGGATATTGCTGGCATCAGTATTGAGAACCTATGCCATCAAAGTAATACTGAATTTTGAATATTACTTTAAAAGAACCATACAGGTATTTCTTGTCTGGAGCATTTGCCTGCTGGTTTATCTCTTCTTCTCACGTGCATTTGAATTATCAAGGCTGTTTATCATCACTTCGGCTATCGGTTTTGGTGTTGGGCTGATGATTAACAGGTTTCTGTACCTGGGCATCAAGCATTATTACAAAAGAAGCCACCGTCTCACTAAAAAAGTACTGATACTGGGCTATAATGAAACGGCAAAAAAACTGGCCAATTACTTTGAAGAAGATGGGCTGAATACACAGGTGCTCGGTTATATTGAAGACATGCAGCAGGTAAAGGAATTGACGCATTATCCTGTGCTGGGTAACCTGGATAACAGCCTGCAGGTAGCGAAAGACAATGATGTAGAAGAGATATATTCAACCATTACACCCGAGCAGAACAAAGAAATTTATAACCTGATGAAACAGGCGGAAATTGAATGTATCCGCTTCAAGATAGTACCAAATCTTTCGGTATTCATTACCCGTGAAGTACATATTGAATACTTTGGAGACCTGCCGATCCTTTCACTAAGGAGTGAACCACTGGGCGATGTTGGTAACCGGGTAAAGAAACGTATCCTGGATATCATGATCAGCTTGTTCGTGATCGTTTTCTTCCTCTCATGGATGGTCCCGTTGTTTGCTCTCATCATTTTCATCGAATCTGGTGAAAGTGTTTTCTTCAAACAGCTCCGTACAGGAAAGAACAAGAAACCTTTTTACTGCCTCAAGTTCCGCAGTATGAAGTCGAATAAGGATGCAGATCTTAAACAGGCAACAGCCAATGATGCCCGTGTTACCAGGATCGGTAAGTTCATCCGTAAAACAAGTCTTGATGAATTTCCCCAGTTCATCAATGTGCTTAAAGGAGAGATGAGTATCGTTGGCCCAAGGCCACACATGCTCAAGCATACAAATGATTATTCAAAGATCGTGGATGATTATATGGTGCGCCAGTTCCTGAAACCCGGAATCACCGGTTGGGCACAGATACACGGTTACAGGGGTGAGATCACCAACCCGGAACAGATCAAACTCAGGGTTGATAAAGATCTCTGGTATCTCGAAAACTGGAACCTTTGGCTGGATATACAGATCATATTTATGACTGGCTATTACGTGTTCAAGGGGGATGATAAAGCTTTTTAAACCCAACAATAAACGGGCATGCATTGATTCTTCAAGGCACGTACCAACCAGCTTTTAATACAAACAGTATGAAAATTTTAATTACCGGCGTTGCAGGTTTCATCGGCTCCAATCTTGCAAAAAAATTATTGGACCGTGAGCATACCGTGATCGGTATGGATAACCTTAATTACGGCTTCCTACGTAACATTGACCCGATAAAGGATCATCCCAATTTTCAGTTCATCATGGGCGATATTGCAAACCCACTGATCCTGAAAGACGTAAAAGCTGACATAATCGTTCACCTGGCATCGCAAAAAATTCCGCGTTATACCAATGCGTTGCGTACACTGGAAGAAAATTATCTTATGCTCCGCAACGTTGTTCATAAATGTATCATGGATGGTTCGAAGATCCTGTTTGCCTCTACATCAGATGTATACGGTAAGAACCCCAACATTCCTTTTGCAGAAACATCAGACCTGGTTATGGGGCCAACAACGGTTAAGCGCTGGGCCTATGCCTTGTCGAAAATGTATGGCGAACAATACATCATTGCCAACCACGATGAGTACGATATGAAGTACACGATCACCCGTTTCTTCGGTTCTTACGGACCACACCAGAACCTCACCTGGTGGGGTGGGCCGCAATCTGTATTCATAGAAAAAGCATTTAAAAATGAAACCATAGATATACATGGCGATGGTTCACAAACAAGAACCTTTACGTTTGTGGATGATACGGTGATGGCATTGGTACATTGTATAGAAAATAACAAATCTGACAATGAGATATTCAATACCGGGCCAAAATCCGATGCAGAGATATCAATAAAAGATCTTGCTATACTGATATGGAAACTCGTGAACGGGCCAAACTCAGAACCTAAGCTTAATTATATCCCTTATTCCACTTTTGGTAATTATGAGGATGTAATGAGAAGGGTGCCGGATATCACCAAACTCTGCAATACTTTCAACTTCCAGCCACAATGGGATCTTGAAGCAGGATTGAAAGTTACCATCGACTGGCAAAAACAATTTCTTGTATAAATGTAACCTCATCAATTGAACATGGAATCAAAAAAATGGGGTATCGTAGGAGGAGGTATGATGGGTATGACCCTCGCACACCGGCTTGCGCAACAGGGCCACAAGGTTACTGTATATGAAAGCGCACCTGAACTCGGTGGACTTGTGAGCCCCTGGAAAATGCCAGTTCAAACCGCTGATGGAATAAAAGATATTGAATGGGATAAGTTTTATCATGTTATCCTGCTGTCTGACTTTTATACAAGAGGCATTTTGAAGGATATTGATGTTGATGATAAAATAGAATGGGTTGAAACCAAAACAGGATTTTACATAGAGGGGAAACTTCATTCCATGTCAGACACTGTTGAGTTTTTAAAATTTCCTACACTTAATCTTATTGACAAGTTTCGTTTAGGACTTACCATTCTTGTTGCCTCAAGAATCAAGGATTGGAAGAAGCTTGAAAAAATTCCGCTCACAGATTGGTTGAAAAAATGGTCGGGAGCAAATACATATAATAAAATATGGCTGCCTTTGCTGCGGGCAAAACTGGGCGACAGTTATCAAAGGACTTCTGCAGTATTTATCTGGGCAACCATTCAACGATTATACGGAGCCAGGAGAAGCGGCCTGAAAAAAGAAATGTTCGGTTTCGTAAAAGGCGGCTATAAAACAGTAATTGAATCATTCACAAATACATTGCTAACCGAAGGTGTAACCGTACGAACAAACACCACGGTGAAAGAAGTAAAGACAGGTGCAGATAATAAACCCCTCATCCAACTGATTGATGATAGCGTAGAATCCTTCGATGAAGTGATTGTTACGTTGCCTTCCTCTGTATCCGCAAGGCTCTGCACCGGTCTTTCACCAAATGAAGTAAAACGGCTGAACGAGGTGGAATACCTCGGCGTGATCTGCGTAGCGGTATTGCTCGACAGGTCGATCAGCGATTTCTATATAACCAACATCACTGATTCAAGATTTCCATTTACCGGGGTGATAGAAATGTCGGCACTGGTAAACAAAGATTACCTCGGTGGTTATGCACTGGTTTACCTGCCCAAATATGTGGTAAGTGATGACCCGCTTTTTGATCAGTCTGATGAAGAGATCAGGAATTACTTTATCAGCAATTTTAAAAACATGTACCCCTGGCTTACCGACAGCAACCTCAAATTTGTTGGCGTGGCTAAGGCTAAGCACGTGATCACCGTAGCCCGGTTGAATTATTCTGAATTGCTTCCTGATATCAGAACATCTGTACCCAATGTGTACATCGTGAATACATCACACATCAAAGACGGTACGTTGAATGTAAACGAAACAGTAAAGGTTGCCGAAACCAAGCTGGAAGAAATATTAAAAGGATGAGTAAGAAAAAATTAATGGCGAGCATATCGCTCGACCTTGATGATAAATGGTCGTACATGAAAGTGCACGGCGATGAAGGCTGGGAAAAATTTCCCTCCTACCTTGATATTGTGCTGCCGATCACGCTTGATATCCTGGACAAGCTTGATATAAAGATCACTTTCTTTATTGTAGGCCAGGACGCAGCCATTGAGAAAAATCACCCGGTGCTTCGCTCGATCGTAGAAAGAGGCCATGAAGTGGCAAACCATTCTTTCCATCATGAATCATGGCTGAAAACATATTCAAAAGAAAAAATAGAAGAAGAAATTAGAATAGCTGAAGAGGCAATATTAAAGGCAACCGGCAAACGAACCAACATGTTTCGGGGGCCCGGGTTCAGCTGGAGCAACGATCTGCTCGAAGTATTGGAAAAACGAGGTTATATTTTTGATGCCTCTTTGCTGCCGACCTATCTTTCACCATTAATGCGGAAATATTATTTCGCAAAATCTAATCTTTCAGCAGAAGAAAAAGAAAGCCGGAAAGAATTGTTCGGCTCTTTCAGCGAAAGTTTTTACCCATTGAAACCATATACATGGGAACTGGCGAGTAAGAAAAGGTTGATGGAAGTTCCCGTAACAACCATACCCGTATTTAAAATACCTTTTCACCAGAGTTATCTCATTTACATAAGTAATATCTCAACAGGATTAATGAAGTTGTACCTGCGGTTTGCCATTATGATGTGTAAACTAACAAGAACACAACCCAGTTACTTGCTTCATCCCCTTGATTTCATCGGGGGCGATCATGTGCCGGAACTTAAATTTTTCCCGGGGATGAATGTGCAGATGAAGAAGAAGCTGGAGATCTTTGAAACAGCCATGCTTATGCTGAAGAAGAATTTTGAATTACTTCCAATGGGAGAATTCGCAGCAAGACTGAAAGAAGAAAAACAGAAACTGGTATCCATCAAACAATAATTCCTTCCGATAAGCAATGAAAATTTTTTCCATAGTAGGCGCAAGGCCGCAGTTTATAAAACTGGCTCCTTTGTCGGCAGCACTGGCGGGTAAGCACGAAGAATATATTGTACATACAGGTCAGCACTACGATTACGCCATGTCGGAAAAAATTTTCGAAGATCTCGGCATCCGCAAACCGGATATTCATCTCAACATAGGATCTGGCACACAGGCCACCCAAACCGGTGAAATGATGATAAAGCTCGAGGCAGAGATGCTGGAGAAGAAGCCGGATATCATCATCATTTTTGGCGATACCAACTCAACGTTGGCGGGAGCCATGGCTGCATCCAAGCTTACGATCCCGATCATTCATATTGAAGCGGGTTTAAGAAGTTATAACAGGGCCATGCCGGAGGAGATCAATCGTATAGTGGCCGATCATGTTTCGGAATATCTCTTTGTGCCTACACAAACGGCTGTAAATATTCTGAAAAGTGAAGGTTTGGAAAAAAATACCTATTTTACAGGCGATATTATGGTGGATACGATGAAAAACAACATCGGTATTGCACTCAATAAATCCACCGTTATCCACGACCTGAATCTTGAAAACCAGGAATTTAACCTACTGACGCTTCACCGGAATTACAATGTTGACAATGCTGAGATCCTGGGTCATATATTATCCCAATTAGGACAGCTAGGTGAACTGATTATATTTCCTGTACACCCCCGAACAAGGAAAATGCTGGCATCCTCACCCGATGCGATCCCTGCCAATATCAGGTTGGTAGAACCACAGGGCTACCTGGATTTTATTGCCCTGGAGCATGTATGCAAACGCATCATTACTGATTCCGGCGGCATACAGAAAGAAGCTTATATCCTTAAAAAGCCGTGCATTACGCTTCGTACCGAAACAGAGTGGATAGAAACCGTGGAAGAAAAATGGAACTGCCTCATAAACCCAACAGATAAATCAATTGCCTCTACAATAGCATCTTTCAAAGTGCCTGAAAGCCAACAGGAAATATTCGGAAAAGATGTAACTGAAAAAATGCTGAAAATAATCAACAGCATCGGGTAGACCACCCGCAGGTTTTTTCCGTAAGTATTTACTGAACTTTAAAATGACCTGCAATGCAATTGACCCTTCCAGACAAGAGCCTGCTTAGTAAAACGGGCGAAGTCGATTATTTCTATTGGAATTATAGATTCCCCATCAATATCATCCAGAAGTACAGGTTCAAAAGAATACTGAAACTGATGGGCGACAAAAAATATGATTCCATACTGGAAGCCGGAACCGGCAGTGGTATTTTCATCCCGGAGTTATCAAAACACTGCAATAAACTGCAGGCCTGTGATATACATTCCAATTTTGCACATATCCATGAAATGTGCAATCACTATGGAATCAAAAATTATAACCTAAGTACGCAAAGTATTGAGCAAACAAATTTTCCTGATAAATCATTCGATCTTGTTGTGGCGGTGAGTGTGCTTGAGTTTGTGCCCGATCAGCAAAAGGCCATGACCGAAATAAACAGGATACTTAAGGATGGCGGGGAGTTTATTACAATTTGCCCGATGGAAAGTAAAATACTCGACTGGTTTCTTTCGTTATATACCAGTAAAGCACCGAAGGAAGAATTCGGCAATGCCCGTCAAAAAGTGACAGACCTGCTGGAAAAGAATTTTACCGTGGTGAAAAGGGGATACATGTTGCCGCTTATCGGTAAATTGTTCCCGGTTTATACACACTATAAATTAAAAAAGCCCCCAACGGCATGACCCAGACCAAACCTTTCGTTAGCATCGTAGCCCCCTGTTACAACGAAGAAGCGATCCTTCAGAACAATATCAACACGATCGCCAAATACATGGACTCCAAAAGTTCAAAGTACGACTGGGAAATACTGATTGTAAATGACGGAAGTAAGGATAAAACTGCGGAAATAGCTGATGCACTGTCTGCACAGCGTTCTAACATCAGGGTAATACACCATCCCACCAACCTGAACCTTGGCAATGCCATGC
>JAFDXA010000477.1 GCA_018268185.1 Bacteroidota bacterium | reverse complement strand
TAAAAGCAAGAATGAGTCCGCACTTTCTTTTTAATACAATCAATAATATTGACGTGCTGATCGGGAAAGACCCGGAAAGGGCATCTTCTTATCTCAACAAATTGTCGGGCATCATGCGCTTTATGCTGTATGAAGCAAAAGACGAACACATACCCCTTTCAAAAGAATTGCTTTATATAGAAAGATATATAGAACTCCAACGGATCAGGAGTGCCAACCAGCATTTTATTCAATACAGTGTTGAAGGAGATATGGTTCACCGGGAGATTGCGCCCATGCTTTTTATACCATTCATTGAAAATGCTTTTAAACATTCAGGAGATACAAAGGCAAACAATGGCATTGTTGTAAAGTTTGTTATCAGTCCGGATAAGCTCGACTTTTATTGCGAAAATAAAATTGCTCCGTCTTTATCAACTGATGAGCCGGGAGGTGTTGGCAATGATCTTATTCAGAAAAGATTATCATTGCTCTATCCGGGCAAACACCGGTTGGTTAGCGAAAAGCAGGAGGGATTTTACAAAGTTCATTTAACCATTTTCAGCCATGAAAATTAACTGCATTGTTATAGAAGATGAGCCGCTGGCTATGGAAAGAATGGTAGATTATATCAGGAAGCTGCCGGTGCTCAATCTCGTATCAACATTCGATAATGCGCTGGATGCAATCAACACGTTGAAAACCGGGGAGGCAGATCTTGTTTTTTTAGATATTAACCTTGGCAATTTTTCGGGCATACAATTACTGGAGTCTGTTCAGATCCGCAGCCATATCGTTATAACAACAGCGTATCCCGATTATGCATTAAAAGGATATGACCTGAATGTAACCGATTACCTGCTCAAGCCCTTTCTTTTTGAAAGATTCGTGCAGGCTGTAGATAAAGTGCACCAGGCCATGCTTAATAACGGGCCGGGTTTTGAACAGGATTTCTTTTTTGTAAAAACAGAAACGAGGCTGGAGAAAATTCCGTTCAATGAACTTTGTTTTATAGAAGGCATGAGGGATTACCGAAAAATACATACGGTAAAGAAAAAGATCATGACCTTACAAACATTTACAGAATTTGAAAAAGAACTTCCTGCCAATATTGTTTGCCGTGTACACAAATCCTACATGGTGGCCCTTCATAAAATAGATTCGGTAGAAAAGGATAGGATCTATATCCAGGATGCCGTGATCCCGGTTTCTGAAACATACCGGAAACAGTTTTACCAACTGCTTAAAAAATAGCGAAGCCTTAGCCGCCTTCTTTCCATGATAATTCAAAGTATAATTCCCTGTTGAAAACTGTGGCCGCATTTTGTGGCCGTTTTTTTTCGCCACAAAAAACGGCCACAGATTGGCCAGCAAAAAATGTAACAAGGAATAAAACCCTGGAAACCAGTTGCACCTGTAACTATTTGATTCCTGTAACAGCCTAAGCCATCAATGCTGTTCTGTGTACTTCTTAAAATTATCCAGTATTGCCTGCCAGCCGGCACGTTGCATTTCTGCAGGGTTCATGCTTTCCGCATCAAAACTTTCTTCAATGTCAGTTGAGTTGCTGTTGCCTGTAAATTTCACCTGCACTTTCCTGCCGTCTCCCATGGTATATGCAATGTACTCATGTTCGCGAACCTCGTCGTAAACACCGCCGAAATCAAAACCCATGCTGCCATCTTTGGCTTCCATGCGTGAGCTGAAAGAACCGCCGGTTCTGAGATCATTGGTAGCGGTTGGCGTATGCCATTCTTCGGTGGCAGAACACCATTTGGTAATATGTTCGGGTTTGTTCCAGTATTCCCACACTTTGGCAACGGGAGCCTGAACGGTTGTTTTAACTGTGATCACAATTGCAGTTGTACTCATGATTGAATTATTTTAAAGATGATGATTGATTACAGTACAAAATTGTACATGTTTGCTGAAATAAATACTGTGCAGTTACGACAACGTAGAGGGGTGTTGCGACAAGAAAGCCCGGTATATTCTACCGGGCTTTGTAATTCCTTATGCTGCCTACAGCCATGGCTCGTGTCTTAAGAGCATTAAGTATATCCAACGCATTGAGCTATTGAAATTTTCAGTAAGAACCATTGATTGATAACTTCTACTCTTTTACTATACTTTTTTGCTTCTCCAAAAAAGTATCAAAAAAAGAGCCCGGAAAAAGGATACGCCGCTTTTTCCGGATAGTTCCCTGATTAAGCTTTAGTACTACTGTAAACTCAAATTCAGTTCCCTGATCTGTAATTTTAACCAGCATAAACCAAACCGTAAATTAAAACAATCAAAACCTTAATAGCACAACACGTTATATCCAGATAAAATAATACCTCTTCTCCTATTCAATACTCCAGCTCATTTCTCCGCCCTTTTCATCTTTCAGCAATATGCCCAGTTCGGCCAGTTGGTTCCTGATTTTATCTGAAGTGGCAAAGTCCTTTTTTGTTTTTGCTTCTTTCCGGATGTCGATCAATAACTGCATAACGCCTTTCAGCGCTTCATTGTCGGCGCCGGAGATCGCCTGCAATCCAAAAATATCTTCGAGGAACACTTTGAATTTATCTTTCATCAACTGCAGTGTTGCGGCTGCAATGGCCGTTGAAGGCAGCAGTCCATCTTTCAATGAATTGATGATCGGCGCCATTTCAAACATATTGGCCAGCACTTTCGGCGTGCTGAAATCATCATCCACAAATTCCTCAAATTCATTCAGCCAGGTATTGATCTTTGCATCCAGTTCTGCATCAAATCCTTCTCCCGAAGAAGTATTGCCGGCAAAATTCAATTGCTTCAATGTTTCATAAGCATCCCACAAACGTTTGAATGCTTTTTCACTGGCTGTTAATGCCTCGCTGCTGAAATCAAGCGTGCTGCGGTAATGGCTCTGCAGGATGAAGAACCTGATCGTCATCGGGTGAAATGCCTGCGTGAGCAAAGGATGATCGCCACTGAACAGCTCTGTTAACTTGATCACGTTGTTATAGCTCTTACCCATCTTCTTACCGTTGATGGTGATCATGTTGTTGTGCATCCAGTATCGTACCGGCGCTTTGTGATTGCAGATGGTACTTTGAGCGATCTCGCTTTCATGATGCGGAAACTGCAGATCCATGCCACCGCCATGAATATCAAATTCTGCCCCAAGGTATTTGGTTGCCATGGCCGAGCACTCAATATGCCAGCCGGGGAAACCTTCGCCCCAGGGGCTTGTCCAGCGCATGATGTGTTCCGGCGCAGCCGATTTCCACAAGGCAAAATCTGCACGGTCGCGTTTCTCTTCCTGGCCTTCCAGCTCACGGGTAGTTTCCAGGAGTTCATCAATAACACGACCGCTCAGTTTTCCGTAATCGTGGGTGGCGGCATATTTTTTTACATCAAAATACACGGAACCATTTACAACGTAGGCATAGCCATCGGCAATGATCTTCTGGATCATGTTTATCTGTTCAACGATATGGCCCGTGGCGGTTGGTTCAATAGTGGGATCTATGTTGTTGAACCTGCGCATGGCCCAATGATAAAGGTTGGTGTATTTCTGCACCAGTTCCATGGGCTCGAGCTTTTCGAGCAACGCTTTTTTGCTCACTTTATCTTCTGCCTCACGGCCTTCTTCTTCAAAATGGCCGGCATCGGTAATGTTCCGCACATAGCGAACCTTATAACCTTTATAAGTAAGAAATCGGTACACGATGTCGAATGTTACATAAGGACGGGCATGGCCCAGGTGGCTCTCACCGCTAACGGTTGGTCCGCACACATACATCCCAACATGCCCGGGTGTGATCGATTCAAAAACTTCCTTCTTCCTTGAATATGAATTATAAACTTGTAATGGCATTTTTTTTATTTTATGTGCCGGCCTGTTGATCGCTTATCAGCTTCAGTGGCGTCGCACGCTTGTACATTTGATTGTTATTTCGGCCCGGTGATATCGGGCATAAAGATATTAAGCAATGCCGCAAGGGCAACAGCAGGAGTAGCAGCAATATGTGTTGAAGTGTAACAACATGCAGGCAAGTTACTGTTTTTTAAAATATAAATCGGCGATGATGGGAAAATGATCGCTTAATTTTTTGTGAATCCTGGTGAATTGCTCAACGTCAAAACGCTTGTCGGTAAAAATATTGTCGATCCTTAATGTGGGCGAAATACTGAAAAAAGTACGGCCTATGCCGGCGCCCCTTTCGGCAAAGGCATTGGTGAGCCCGTTCCCGATGCTGTGGTAAGCATAACTATTGGGCACATCGTTAAAGTCGCCGCAGACAATAACCGGGTACGGACTTTTATCAATAGCTTCCCTGATCCGCTCACTCTGCACCTGTCTTTTCAGGAATCCTCTTTTTAATTTGGAGATCACGCTACGGGAACTTTTAATGTCTTCCTGGTCGTTTATAGAAGGGTCATCGAGATAAGAAAGATTTTTCTCGCTGAACTTGAGCGATTGCAGGTGTATGTTGAACACACGGAATGTATCAGAACCTTTTACAAAGTCGGCATATTGAAAAATGGAATTATAATCGTGCGGCGGGTAGCTAACAGTTTGCTTGTTGATGAGCGGATACCTGCTGAAAATAATAATGCCGAAATGATGATCGTTGTCGAAATCTATTTTCCAGTTGTATGAATAAAAATAATCAGCCATTCCCAGTTTCCTCAAAAAATCAGGAATGTAATTGATGGCGCTTGGAACACTGTCGCTGCCAACCATTTCCTGGAAGCATGCAATGTCTGGTTTGTATTCATTCACCAGTGCGATCATCTGCTTTTTTACTTCGGGGTGTGTTTTGTGTTCGAGTATGTCGAAGTGCTCTACGTTCCAGCTCATCACTCGCAACCCTTCTTTCTTTTTACTGACGTTAAACTCCGACGATAATCTGAATTTGAAAAGATGCTTCATCGGCGTCCAGGCAAACAAAACAGCCATAATGCTGATAACAGAAAACCGGGGCCGGGTGAACAGCCAGAATAATAGAAAACCGGTGAGCGCCAACAATAGATAAAAAGAAGCCAACGTAAACAAACCAATAAACCAGTAGTGCTTCGGATTGAAATAACCTGCATAACAGCCGAGGAGGAATACAACAGCAACGGCAATATTGCCAATGATCAACAGTTGTTTGGTAAATCTCCTGAAGAAGCTTGCCGCCATGCAATAAAGTTAATTCAATTCAGGAATTAGTCAATTTGGAAATTTGATGGTGTGAGAGTATGAAGAGGTGAAAATTGCTTGAGTAAGGGTTTCTATGCGTTCTATATGTCTATGTGGTTTGTGTTAATTTGGTAATTGGCCAATTTGATGATTTGGAAATGTGATGATGTGAGAAGAATGTGGAGATGTGAAAATGTGAAGATTGTTTGGCGGAGGTTTTTTCTATGTGTTCTATATGACTATGTGGTTTGTGTTAATTTGGTAATTGGTTAATTTGATGATTTGGAAATGTGGAATTGTGGTGATGTGAGAATGTGGAGATCACTGTTGTCCGGGGAAATTTCTTCTCTCTTCGGCCTCATAAAAAAGGCGTTAAGAAAATTGGATTGAAAGGCGTTAAAAAGGAAAACAG
>JAFDXA010000476.1 GCA_018268185.1 Bacteroidota bacterium | reverse complement strand
GTAAAACCGAACTATCAAACTTAATAACTCAAAACACAAGAAGTTTAATAATTTTTGAAAATCTGAATCAGTCAATATGAAAAAAATATTTTTTGTTATAATCAGTATCATATTCTCTACGCTGTCATTTTCTCAGAATAATTCTTACAAATGTTATCCCACCCACTGGTGGACGGGCATGAAGTGGAATAAGCTCCAGGTGATGGTTCATGGTGATAAGATCGCCGATAATTTTCCCATGGTTAAAATGGGGCCCAAAGGAATGAGTCTTGCCAAAGGTGTGAACCTTGTAGCCATCAACCGGGTTGAGAATCCCAATTATATTTTTCTCGACCTCGTGATTGAACCGGGTGCAAAGCCGGGAAAAATCAGTTTTCCATTTGTAAAGAACATGAACCTGGAATATGAACTGAAAGCAAGGCGCTCTGGTAACGGAATTGAATATGCGCAGGGGGTTACCTCCAAGGATTTTATTTACCTCATCATGCCCGATCGGTTCAGCAATGGCGATGAATCAAACGACAGGATACCCGGCATGCGTGACCAGACCCTGAACCGAGATACCGTTTTCAACAGGCATGGCGGCGATTTAAAAGGTGTTCAGAATCACCTCGATTACCTCAACGACCTCGGTGTTACCACCATCTGGCTCAACCCGGTTATTGAAAACGATATGCCCAACCGTACCGAACACGGCTACGCATTCACCGATCATTATACCGTTGATCCAAGGCTCGGTGGCGACAAAGCTTATCATGAACTCGTAGATGCCATTCATAAAAAAGGAATGAAAATCATACAGGATGCAGTGTACAATCACGTTGGAAGATTTCACATCACGGTGCTTGATCCTCCGATGAAAGACTGGCTGCACCAATGGCCATCTTATACAAATACAACTTACAAAGATCAAACGCTCTTCGATCCTTATGCCAGTAAGAAAGACCGGAAGCAAATGGCCGACGGTTGGTTTACTACGGAAATGCCCGACCTTAACCAGTCAAATCCTTACATGGCAAACTTTCTTATACAGCATGCCATCTGGAGTGTAGAAGAATTCGGTATCGACGGGTGGCGCATCGATACCTACGCCTACAACGATCTTGAATTCATGAACAGGTGTAATAAGGCGCTGACGGACGAATACCCGCAGATCACCATGTTCGGTGAAACCTGGGTGCATGGCGTACCCAACCAGAGTTATTTCTGCCAGAACAATTACAACGTGCCTTTTAAAAGCAACCTGCAGGCGCCTACAGATTTTCAAACATTGTGGTCTATCACAGATGCCATGACAAAAGACTTTGGCTGGACAGACGGGATCAACAAACTCTATACAACACTCACCTACGATTTTATTTATAAGGATCCTACACGTAATGTTATATTCCTCGATAATCATGATATCAACCGTTTTTACTCTGTTGTAGGCGAGGACCTGAATAAATATCTTTCTTCCTTAACCTGGGTGATGACATGCCGCGGTATTCCGCAGATATACTATGGCGATGAGATCGCCACACCGGGTAAAACCAGTCCGAGTGATGGCTATGTACGCCTCGATTTCCCCGGTGGCTGGAAGAATGATCCTGCCAATAAATTCACCATACAGGGCAGAACACAAACCGACCAGGCTATCTACCAGCACCTGGCAACACTGGCCAATTTCAGGAAAGCATCACCTGCGCTTACAAGGGGTAAATTCATGCAGTACCTTCCGAATGATGGGCTCTATGTTTATTTCAGGTACACCGATAAACAAACGGTGATGGTTGTGATGAACACCAGCAAGGAAGAGAAAGCAGTAAAGCCGGCTGATTATGCAGAAAGAACAGCAGGCTTCACGCAATATAAAGACATCATCAGCAAATCAACAGGCGCACTCAATGATTTTAAAGTAGGATCATACCAGGCTGTTGCTTATGAATTGCTGAAGTAATTTTTTCAATTCAACACTTACCAGAAAGATGAAAAAAGCGGCCATGTTCCTGTTGCTGATCCTTATCATACAGAAATTGCTGGCCCAGGATTCGCTGCGCCGTTACCCGGTTTACCACGGTAATGACCTGGGCTTATCCTGGTCGAAATCCCAATCGGCATTCAGGATATGGAGCCCCGTAGCTGAAGCTGCACAACTCATGCTTTATAAAGACGGCGTGGAAGGGGATGCTTATAAAAAAATAAACCTGGAGAAAGATTCTGCCGGAACATGGGTTACCGTACAGCAAGGCGATCTTTCCGGAACCTTTTATGCTTTCCGGGTAAAGATCAATGGAAGCTGGAGCAATGAAGTACCCGATCCATACGCCAAAGCAGTTGCCGTGAACGGAAGAAGGGCTGCCGTGATCGATCCGCAAACAACCAATCCTCCGGGTTGGGAACATGACAGCAGTCCGGCCTTTTCAGCAACCAATAGTGCAACCGATGCCGTTATATACGAATTGCAGATCAGGGATGCAACCATTGCAGAAAATTCAGGTGTTCAATACAAGGGAAAATACATGGGGCTTTCGCAGGGAGGAACAAAATCCCCCGACGGCCTTTCTACCGGCCTCGATCATATCCGTGATCTTGGTGTAACGCATGTACATCTTTTGCCATTCTTCGATTTTAATTCCATTGATGAATCAGATATACATGGAAGCCGGTACAACTGGGGTTATGATCCGCTCAATTACAATGTGCCCGAAGGCAGTTTCAGTTCCGATCCCTTCGACCCAGCTACCCGCATCAGGGAACTGAAAAAGATGATCCATTCCTTTCATATAAAAGGACTACGGGTAGTAATGGATGTGGTGTACAACCATACAGGCCTTACGGAGCAATCGAATTTCAACCAGCTCGTGCCCGGCTATTATTACAGGCATAGAAAGGATGGCAGTTTTTCAGATGCAACGGCCTGCGGCAATGAAACCGCCAGTGAAAAGCCGATGATGCGCAAGTTCATGCTCGAAAGTTTGCTGTATTGGGTAAAAGAATATCATGTGGATGGATTCCGTTTCGACCTCATGGGTGTTCATGATATTGAAACCATGAATATCATTGCTGATGAGCTGCATAAAATAAAACCGGGGATTATTTTATATGGTGAAGGATGGACAGCAGGGGAGTCGCCGCTCCCTGATTCATTGCGTGCCTTGAAAAAGAATGCAGCACAATTGAGGAACATTGCTGTATTCAGTGATGATTTAAGAGATGGGATCAAGGGAAGTGTTTTTGATATCAAAGACAGGGGCTTTGCTACCGGCAAACCCGGTATGGAAGAATCCGTAAAATCCGGCATCGTGGCGGCAGGTAAACACCCGCAGGTAAACTATGATAAAGTGAATTATTCCAAAGCCGCTTATACAACTTCTCCGGCCCAGGTGATCAGCTATTGTGAGTGTCATGATAATAATACATTGTGGGATAAGATCAGTTTATCCTGCACAGATGCTTCGGTAAAGGATAAAGAAAAAATGCATCGTCTTGCTTTAACAATTGTGCTTACATCGCAGGGTATTCCATTTTTGCATGCCGGAACAGAATTCATGCGTACCAAGAAAGGCGTAGAGAATTCTTACAAGAGTGCAGATAGTATCAACCAGCTTGATTGGTCGCTCAAACAAAAGAACCTGGAGCTGTTCCATTACATACAAAGCCTCATCAAACTACGCAAAGATCATCCTGCTTTCAGAATGAACACTGCGGAAGCCATAAGCAGCAATATTCATTTCGATGAAGCTGCCCCCGCCGGAACCATTGTTTATACCATTGATGGCAAGGCAGCGGGCGATAGCTGGAACAGGATACTCGTTGTACTCAACGGAAACGGAATTGAAAAAGAAATCCACCTCCCGCAAGGCAAATGGAAACAGGCATTGCAGCCTTCGGTAAATGCTATTGATGCCGGAAAATATTCAGCAGGCAGTTATACTGCAGCTATTTTTTACGAGGAGTAGGAGATAGGGAATTATGAATTTTGAATGATGAATGTTGAATTATAGCGATTCAAAAAAGCTGCAAAAAGATTCATTTCCGCATTATCACATTTCCTCATCTTCAATATTGAACAAGGAACAAGGAATTTTGAATGCAAAAGTGAAAGGGTACGAAGCTTCACCCACATTTTCAAATTGGCTCGTCACTGTTGTCCGGTTAAAATAATCAGATTCTGTTTGGATGATTACTGAGCTTCTATTTCAAGTAAGAGCCTTCATGGAGGGCTTGCTTGTATTCCACATTTTTTCTTGAGTGACTGTTGCACAACCGTTGTTAGGTTTTCTGATTTCAGTCTCTTTTGTTTTCTTACTTAATTGCAGTATAGATAATTAAGGTGTTCTGGTAACTTCCTGGTTGCAAACCTGAAGATTACCAACTTGTTTAT
>JAFDXA010000475.1 GCA_018268185.1 Bacteroidota bacterium | reverse complement strand
CATTCAACATTCAACATTCAACATTCAACATTCAACATTCAACATTCAACATTCAACATTCAACATTCAACATTCAACATTCCCCTCCCCTCACTCCACCATCATCTTCACAACCATCTCTTTCATCAATTGGGCGCCGGAAGTGCCGGTATCGCCAACTCCTACTCCTTTGAGGTTATAATGATGCAGCAGCAACAACATTTTTTCAACCCCGCCATAACCGTAATTCTTCATGATATCGTGTGCCTGCCGGAGCGAATTCGGGTTGTAATAAAACATTGGCCTTAATGCGGCATCGCTTTTGTCGTTCATGCCATATACCGCATATACTTTGCTGATATTGGCGTACAAAGCAGGTAAGGCAAGTTGTATGGGTACGGCTTTCGGGTTGCTTTCAAAATAATTCAGTATCCTGATGGCCTTGGACAGGTCTTTCTTAGAAATGGCTGCCAGCAATTCAAATACATTGTATTCCTTGCTGATGCCGATATATTTTTCAATATCATCCTCGTCGATCTGCTTCTTCCCTTCCAGGTTCAGGGATAGTTTATCAATCTCGTTTGCAATCCGGCTAAGGTCATTCCCAATATGTTCTTCCAGCAGGCTGATGGCTTTGGGCTGCATTTCATAGCCCTTTGCCTTTACCATTTCAGCGATCCAGTCCTGAACTTTTTCATCCTTGATCTTTGCTGAAGTAAAAACTTCTGCATTTTTTGAAAGAAGCTTGTAGAGTTTGGTTCGCTTATCAAGCGTTTTTGTTTTATAAGCAACAATAAAAATAGTTGAAGCCAGCGGCGCTTCTATATAAGATTCCAGCTTTTCGATATCCTTCATGTGCTGGGCCTCTTTTAAGAGTACCACCTGCTTTTCGGCAAACATGGGATAACGTTTGCAGGCGTTGAGCACTGACGCCCAATCGGCATCGCGGCCGTAGAAAACCGTGAGGTTGAATTCAGCTTCTGATGCTGAAAGAATCTTGTGCTCCGCATGATCCATCAGCTGGTCGATATAATAATCCTCTTCCCCATCAAACCAGTAAAGCGGTTTGAAGTCTTTCTTTTTCCAGCTGCTGAGGATCTTTTCGGCACTCATTTCTTAAAATTTTGCACAGTCATCACAAACTGCTTCCCGGCTTTCTTTTTGGCACAGTTTTAGAAAAGTTTTATTTACTTTTATTCCGGCAGCAAATATCCACTTTATCCCTATAACTGGATACTGCAATCTCAAAAAAGTTTTATTCATCAATCGTAAACAATCTTCTGATGGCTTTTGAAAATTTACCTGAAAGCAATGCAAGCACCGATAAGGACTTCAACCAGGCACCCCCGGCTAAAAATTTCAGGGGATTGCTTACAGGCTTTCTCGTAGTAGCATTACTGGCAACCTGGGGTTATATCATCTGGGATAAGAATAAACAAAAGGAAAAAGACAGCAACCAGCAGAATGTTATTGCTGCCACTTCCAACCAGCGTGATGAACTTCAGAAAGAACTGGAGGAAGCCACCATGCGGTACGATATGATCAAAACCAGTAATTCAAAAAAAGACAGTACCATAACTGCAAAAGACCGGGAAATAGAAACCAAAAAAATTCGCATACAATCGCTGCTCTCAAAAATAAATGCTTCTGATGCAGAATTAAAAGAAGCCAGCAACCTGATCTCCTCGCTTAAAGGCGATATTGAAAGCTACCAGCAGCAGATCGGTGTGCTGAAAGGTGAAAATGAAAACCTCACAAAAGAGAAACAGGCAGTAACTGAACAGCGTGATATAGCAAGGAAAAATTTTGATTCAGCCCAATCTGTTATCCAGGATAAGGAAGACATCATCAATGTGGGATCAACACTGCATGCTTCCAATTTCAACATCATCGGCATTAATGAAAAAGGAAGTAAAGAAAAAGCAACCAGCACCGCTAAACGGGTTGACAAACTTCGCATTTCATTCGACCTTGATGAAAACCTGATCGCCCAATCAGGAAAGAAAGATATCTACGTTTGCATCACTGCTCCCGACGGAACCCCCGTTGCCGTGGAAGCCCTCGGTTCCGGCAAATTCAGCACCAGGGAAGGAATGGAAAAGATATATACGCAGAAGATCGAGATCAATTATACACAGAATAAAAGGCAGACCGTTTCTTTCGACTGGAAACAAAATTCAAAATTCAGCATCGGCACCTACCGGATCGAAGTTTACAACAATGGATTTAAAGTAGGTGAAGGAACGAGTACGTTGAAGAAGGGAGGGTTGTTTAGTTGAGGAGTTTGATGGGTTTAGGGGTTAGAGGGTTTAGTAGGGGTTTAGTAGGGGTTTAGAAGGTTTAGAAGATCGCACGGATGGAGGCCCGGCCGATATGAACCGTTCTTGCTTCCCCGGGTTTGCGTCCTTCATATTGCAGGCTCATTTCAATATTTCCTCCCAGCCGCTTGGTAAAATCAAGATTCCACAGGTAATTCTTTCCGGGCAACAAGCCATCCAGCAACAGGTAGCCTACCGTAGTATTGGCAGCACCGGTGTAAGCTTTAAAGCTGATCTGGTTGTAGGTGAATTTCGCCGAAATACTCGTACTTGAAAGAATATTGTATTTCACTTCCGCAGACAGTGTATGATTGGCTGAACGCTCCATAGAATCGATCCTGTTTTTCTTTTCAGTATAGGAATAACCGAGTATCGCCCTGAAGCGTGATTTATAAATATAAGTAAGGTTGGGCTCCACGCTGTTCTGCATCACATCATAGTTCCTGTTATCAAACTTGCTTCCGGTGGTAGAAAGTTCATTTTTAACCTGGCGCAACACCCAATTGCTCACAAAACTTTTTCCCAGGTTCACCCTTACCCTTGCAATTAATGTCCGGAGGTTCCTGCTTTCAAAACCATAGGTCAGCAATGATTTGCCCGTGGCTTTGCTGTGCGTAATTTCAAAACCCCATTTGGTGCTGATGCGGTTGTAATAAAATGTATTCGATAGAAAAGAATTCAGGTTTATCAGGGTTGTATCAACAAGTTCCTTATTGAAAGGATCAAACATGAATTTTCCATTTGCGATTGATTTCTTACTGATCTGCAGCGCTGATGATGTACTGGAACGGTACAATATTTTCTTCAGACCCTTTCCCACGGGTTTGATCACCGTTTTCGGATCTATATCAATACTGTAATTAAACTGGAGATAATTCGCCTTTACATAAGTATTACCCGGTGTGTAAACCCGTATGTATTTTTTCTGGTCCTGGAAAACAGCGATCTCAAATTCATTCAATTCAGGAATGTTGTTGCCGTTGTAATCGATCCAGGTGTAGATGCCCTGCCCTGCCGGCACTTCCACGTAAGAATATTCCCGCTTCTGCTCCTGCCCGGATCCTATCTCGTAAAGGAAATTAGCATTTATCAAACCTTTCCAGATGCTTGCCATGTATTCAACCCTGCCCAACAGGCTTTCATCAGGCTTCTGCCTGCTCAGGTTTACATCATCCACTTTAAGCCGCCTGTAAGTTGCATTCAGTTTTAACTGTTGATTTTCGTTTTTCAGTAATTCAGTAAAGAAACTATAATTATTGCTGTTATCGGCTCGCTTTAAATTTTTCGACAGCGGAGCCAGGTCATTACGGTAATAATAACTAATTCCCCATTTGTTGAGTTTTGATTCATTCGACTTCAGGTAAACTTCGTAGATATTGAAGCCGAAACTGGCGGCGTTCAGACTGTCATACAATTTACCATACAGTTTATTGTGCTCACCGGTGTACTTCATTCCGAGTTGCATGGAACGAAGCGATCGCAGTTCTTTTTTCAGGTCAATGGTTGGACGAAAGAAGTTTCCCCGCTGAAGATCGCTACTGAAATGAACAAGACTGATGTTTACGGTGAGCTTCCAGTCGCGGATGGCCGTATATTGTTCAAACAAATGACGGAACCCATTGTAGCTGTCGCTCCGGTTGTAATTGGTCAACCCGTACCTGATGCGGTTGCCTTTATTGTCGGCGATGCGTACCGAAGCATTGGATAAATGTTCATCTGCAGGCGCTATATCATAAGGCAGGCTCCAATCGCGGAGGAACTCAATATTCCTCAACCGCTCCAGCGCCTTGAACCGCCTGTTCGCAAATTCATAACCGAGTTCGGTCTGCATCAAAAAATTTCTTTTAAAGAGATGTATCTTCTTATCCTCATTCACAAAAGCGATCCTTCCGGCGAAGCCATTGTTGTCGGCTTTATCTTTAGAAGAGAATAGGTTTACGTCGTAAACACTCATAGCCACTTCCGCCGAAATTCTTGTTTTGGGATTGATGAGATAACTGGCGCCCAACGAATATACCTGTAGCTTCTTCGGTGTTACCAGCAGTGTTACGGGCTCCCAATCTCCCTGTGGCTGGTTGTTGGCATCTGGTTGCACCCATTCAAAGGTTTTACCGTTGGTTGCATTGATGATCTGCCTGTAATTGCCTTTGCCCGGGCCGAGGTAAGTGAATGAAAGGCTGTACAGTGTATCCTGTGGGTTGACCGAAAGCACATAAATGGAATCATGTACATTGGTATTGTACAGGGTGTCTATGCGCTTGTATAATATTTTGCCGTTGCTGAAAGTATCCCGAACGGCATTGGCATAATATGCTTTGCCGATGGAATCGCCGATATCTGCAAGAAACTGCTTTT
>JAFDXA010000474.1 GCA_018268185.1 Bacteroidota bacterium | reverse complement strand
CAGCGGCAGCGAAACTGATTTCACCATCGTGATGGAAAAAGCTTCTAATGAAAGGCATCCGATCACACTGGCAATGACTGGTGATGCTCCTTCAACAGTTGGGGGCTCATCCGTTTCAACAGCAACCATGGCAGGCATTGCCGCATTGGTATGGAGCAAAAACCCAACTTATACCAGGGACCAGGTGTTGAATAAACTCATACAGAGCAGTTCCAATTATCCAACCAGGAATTCATCTTTGGGCTGGGGTAATGTGAACGCTGATATCGCCACGAATTAATATTACAGTGAATGAAGGCCTGGTCGTTTAAGTTTGTTTTTAACCGGCAATACTGAAATGACCAGGCTTTTGATTTTATATAATTTTTTTTGAGTGATCAGGATAAATTACCCGGATAAAAAACCGTCTATCAGGAAAGAGCAGGGAAAGGAACTTGTGTTCTGCATCATACGCAGGCGTTGGGTAGTTCTTAGTCCTGAAGAATGGGTGCGGCAGAATTTTCTTTTATACCTCACAGAAGTGCTGGCTTACCCATCATCGTTGATAGCAGTTGAAAAGCAATTGTTACTGGGTGATGTGAAAAAGCGATTTGATATTGTTGTATTCAACCGGCAAACAAAACCATACATGCTGGTAGAATGTAAAGAGATGAATGTACAGCTAACCGAATCTGTTGTAAGCCAGGCCCTGCGTTACAATATCCCGCTCCAGGCGGCTTTGCTTGTGATCACCAACGGCAGTTATTCGGCAGCATTTGAAAGAAGATGTGCACAATTTGAGCCGATAGCAGCTTTACCCGGATTTTCAGATTAATAACATTTCCTATTCAGTGAACAAAAAATAAACCCCGGTATACTAATACCGGGGTTTAAAATATTTATCTGAAACTGCTATTATGGGAAAATTCCGAGTTCAGCATAGCTGGTAGCCACTTTGTTGATGGCGTTTACATAAGCAGCCGTACGCATATCAGGAATTTCTGGATTAGACAACCAGATGGCCATGATTTCCCTTGTTGCAGAGATCATGGTTTCTTCCAACCCACTGTGAACGAGATCAACTTCTTCAGGTCCATGCATGATGAATTTGCGTTCAACATCACTTACTGTTTTTCCTGTTAAAGCTTCTATCTGTCCGAGGATGTGAGAATTCAGGTTTTCAGTAAAGCGTTTTTCCATACGGCCATAACGAACGTGGCTGAGGTTTTTCAGCCATTCGAAATAACTTACGGTAACACCGCCTGCATTCAGGTACATATCCGGAACACAAAGAATTCCTTTCTTAACAAATACATCATCAGCTTCAGGAGTGCAAGGACCGTTGGCTGCTTCACCGATGACCTTTGCTTTCACCCTTGGTGCATTTTCTCCATTGATTACGTTTTCGAGGGCTGCAGGAATGAGGATATCACATTCCAGTTCAAGCGCATCTGTATTTTTTGCCAGGTTGGTGGCTCCGGGGAAGTTAAGGATGGAACCTGTTTTTTTCCTGTGCTGGAATACTTCTTCTTCATTCAATCCATCAGGATTCATGATGGCGCCTTCATATTCTGCCAGTGCAACTACTTTGGCTCCTGCTTCGCGGAAGAATTTTGCAGAGTGATAACCCACGTTACCGAGCCCCTGAACAACAACTGTTTTATTAACGATGCCAACTTCCAGGTTAAGTTTTTTCATCACGTCAGGCATGTTACAAACTTCACGGATGCCATAGAAAACACCCAGGCCGGTAGCTTCTTTACGACCACGAACACCACCCTGTGTTACCGGCTTACCGGTTACGCAACCGGCAGCGTCGATCTCACCTGGTTTTAAGGAAGCATAGGTATCAACGATCCAGGCCATTTCCCTTTCACCTGTTCCGTAATCAGGAGCTGGAACGTCGATGCCGGGGCCGATGAAATTCTTTTTAACCAGTTCGCTGGTGTAACGACGGGTGATCTTTTCAAGTTCATAAACACTGTAATTCCTTGGGTTGATCTTGATACCGCCTTTACCGCCACCGAATGGAACATTTACGATAGCACATTTATAAGTCATGAGTGAAGCAAGCGCCATTACCTCATCCTGGTTAACTTCATCGCTGAAGCGGATACCACCTTTACATGGAGATTTGTGCTGGCTATGCTGAACCCTGTAGGCTTCGATTACTTCGATGCTTCCGTTATCTCTTTTAACCGGGAAGCGCATTTGATAAACACTGTTGCAGGCTTTGATCTGCTCCAGGATGCCTGGGTCAAATTTTGTAAACTTCGCTGCTTTGTCAAAGCTTTTCTCAACACTCTGAAAAAAGCTATACTGTTGTTGTGAAGACATACTGTTGTTTTTTATTTAGCAATTATTAGCAATTAAACATTTTATATCAATCCCTGTCTTTTTCAAGCCGGGAAAGTTTGCGGTCGATACTCACTACATACAGGAACAAACCAACCAGTATCAGCAGGCAAACCGCTACTACTACATATATCTTTCCATTGCTGCGCATTATATCTGCCATTTCAGGCTTATCCTGGGCAAAGCCCGAAAACCCTGCCAGCAGGCCGCAAAGTAACAATGAAAAGCGGTTCAATATCTTATTCATGCAGCAATGTTTTATCTTTCATTAATTCGATCCGGATCCTTAACGTGGCGATCCATACCCCCAATAATGTCCACCCGATAACCGCCGGGTAAAACACCATCCGCAGGCGGCTGTCGATATCTTTAAAATTAAGCGCCGGGTTACCGCTGTCGCCGCCCGGTGCACCGGGATGCAAACTTCCAACCAAACGGGGAATTATCCAAATGCTCGGGAAAAGCATGGCAAAAGCGAAAATATTATAAACAGCACTGATCCGGGCCCGCTTGTCAATATCGGTGAAAGATCCCCGTAATACAAAATAAGCCCCGTAGATAAGCAAAGCTATAGCTGCGCCGATGAGTTTGGGTTCTTTGAGGATGCCCGACATGGATTGCCCCTGGTCGGTTACCCAGGTGTAACTGGCCCAGATGGCCCCGGTTGCATAACCAAGGATGCCAAAAAGAGAACCTGCAGCGGCAAAGTTGCGGGCAAAAATATCGTTGCGGTAATCAAAGCCACGCAGGTATTTGATACTGTATGCAAAGCTTACACCATAGAGAATCATCATGGCAAACCACATGCACACGTGGAAATACAGGTTGCGTATGGTTTCATAGAGAATGAAGAGATGCGGAACGTCAAGCAAAAAACCACCCACAACGGTGTATACAAGTAAAACGAAAGACAATATTTTCCACCAGTTTTTCCGCACTGTAAAGGCAGTATTAATTCAGTGGCGCAAAGGTATGGGAAACCGGGTTAAACAAGCAAGAATCGGGCAGGGGTTCTGGGTAGAAAATTTAGCAGCAGTGGATGTGCAAAGGGAAGGGGGCTATTTGGATGCTGGATACTTGATGTTGGGGGATGTTCTTTAATCTTTCCAGAGATAGGGGAACAATATGGCGGCCAGTGCAATTACGAGCAGATCGAGCAGGCTGATCAATCCCGCCAGTTGTAATACGGCTCCTTCGCGGAACACTTCCGAAAAGGCGGCTTTGCTCAGGCGCATCAGCAGTAGCAATTGCGGTAGTATCACCGGGAAACCCAGGATGGCTATCAGGGCTGCGTTTTGTTGGGCTCGGGCTGCAATGGCGCTCATCAATGTAAAAACCAGGCTGATGCTTATTCCACCCAGCAACACAATGCCGGTAAACTGAAGTCCGTTGGCAACGGGGTTGTCAAGAAAAATATAGAAAAGTGCCAGGCTTACCAGGCTCATCACCAGCATCAGCACAACATTAAAGAGCAGTTTGGCAAGGATAAACTCTACCGGTGATGCTATGGAATAAAAGTAAAGCATGCGGCCCCGGCTTTCCTGCAAAAAACTCTTGGCAACTGTATTAACACAAACAAAGAGTTGGATCACCCAGAAAAGACTGTTCCAGGTATTTGCCTCGGGGCTTCCGGGCAAAGAAAGATATAGTACAAAAACGGTGGAAGCAATGTAAAGCAGGATCCCGTAGAAAGTATGCTGTTGTCTCAGTTCAAGGAGCAGATCCTTTTTTAGTAAAGCAGTTACTTGCCGGTTCATGCCGCAAAATACAGGATTTTGTTGCGTTATGAGGCTGCTTCAGGCAAAATTAAATTTTCTTAAAATAT
>JAFDXA010000473.1 GCA_018268185.1 Bacteroidota bacterium | reverse complement strand
TTCGCCCTGTGTCCAGATCTGTGTAGGTTTGTCTTTTTCTTCTCCTTTGGGATTAATGAAATACAACCCTTTGGCATCGGTTATGGCATTACTGCCTTTTACCTTAACCTCGTTCGGCTTACTCACATAATCGATATAGATCGTATAGTTTTCTTTTCCCTGGTAGGTTTTATCAAGCTTAACGTTCAGTTGCCATCCGTCATAAGTGTATTTCAACGGGGTTTTGCTGGTTCCTTTTACAATAGACAGTTCTTTTATGTCCATCCCTTTTGCATCCAGCAGCAACGAATCGGTGGGATAAAAATGAGGCTGTAATGTCAACCACTCTTTTCCGTACAGGTAACTTTTGTCGTAATCAAATCTAACGTCCAGTTTTGTATGTACCAGGTCGTTTATCTTCGGACTGCTGGCACGAAATACCTTTTTCCATGTTGTGTCTTTGGGCTGTTGTTCATCTTCTTCCTGTGCGTGGCTCAAATGCGGTATGGCTGCAATGGCCAATAAAAATAGTAATCGCTTCATAATAAAATTTTGTTGGTCGTAAAAGTAAAGTCTGTTTGAGAGAAATGAGATTATTTTTTTATAAGTGGCAAATCTGTTATTTTAGAAAGAGTCATTTCAAGAGCAGTGATATTTGTCAGGGCATTGCAAATGAAATAAAATTATCTTTACAACATGAGATCTATTTACATTTTAGCAATTTTTTTTACCTGTTCTGTACGTTTAAATGCCCAGCAAAATCATTTCATCTATATCCAGACTGAAAACAAGCAGGCATTCTATGTAAGGGTGGGCGACAAATTGCTTAGCTCATCCTCTTCAGGTTACATGATCATTCCACGCTTGCAGAATGGGAATTACGAGATATTGGTAGGATTTCCCAGAAACGAGTGGCCCCAGCAACGGTTAAATGTTACGGTTAATAATAAGGATGTAGGTTACCTGCTCAAGAATTTTGATTCAAAAGGGTGGGGTCTGTTCAATATGCAAACGCTGGATGTTACGATGCCTTCCGGTACAGCCCAGAAAACCGAAACTGGTAATAATTCAAAGAATGATGGCTTTGCCGATGCCCTGGCAGATGTTGTGAGTACACCGTCAATAAAAAAGACCAGTCCGGTAAATAAATCCGAAGAGCCTGTTGTAAAGAAGGAGCCTGATAAACCTGAAGAGAAAAAGCCTGTTGCTGAGAAAATATCGGTTACGCCGGCCCCTGCTACGATCAGCAAAATAACAACTACACTGGATGCAGATGGAAGATCCGCTGTTTATACAGATAATAACGATGGCAAGACAGACACCATCAGGATATTTATTCCATACAAGCAGGCCATGTTGCCGGTAAAGAAGGAAACGACTGAGCAACCTGCTCCTGTTAAAAAGGAAGAACCTGTTGCGGAAATAAAACCTGAACCAAAAGAAGATAAAAAAAAGGTAGTTCAGCAACCGGTAGTTAAGGAGCCGGAACAGCCAAAACCAGTTGTGAAGCTGATCAATTCAGACTGCAAGCAATTTGCGACTCAAGACGACTTTCTTAAGCTCAGAAAAAGGATGGCAGCCCAGAAATCAGAAGAAAATATGGTTGTGATGGCAAAGAAGACATTTGTAACAACCTGCTTTACAACCGACCAGGTAGCTAACCTGAGCGTTTTATTTTTGAAAGATGATGGCCGCTACAGCTTTTTTGATGCCGCTTACCCACATATAAGTGATACAGAGAACTTCAGTTCACTGGTGTCAAAGCTATCCGACGAATATTATATCAATCGTTTCAAAGCAATGATCCGTCATTGATCAAACTGTTTCAATGCCCCGTTATTTTATAGAAGTTTCATACAAAGGAACTGCCTATGCAGGCTTCCAGGCCCAGGAGAATGCCAACACCATCCAGGCAGAGGTTGAAAAGGCCTTCCTGGTTTTTTTCCGGGAACCTTGCCTGCTAACAGGATCATCACGTACAGATGCGGGGGTGCACGCTTTGCAGAATTTTTTTCATGCCGACTTTATTGAAATAAAAGAACCGGAAAATGCCGCATACCATCTTAATGCCATTCTGCCTGCCGATATAGTGGTTGAGAACATTATCCCGGTTAAAAGTGATGCCCATTGCAGGTTCGATGCAGTGTCGCGTACTTATGAATACTCCATATACAATCATAAAAACCCATTTTTATCAGACAGGGCTTATTTTTTTCCTTTCCCCCTCAACCTTGATCTGCTGGAAGCAGCAGCTTCTATTATACGGGAAGAACGGAATTTTGAAACTTTTTCAAAAAGAAATACCCAGGTAAAAACATTTGAGTGCAGCATTTATGAGAGTAAATGGCTTGAGAGAGAGGGCAGGCTTGTATATCAGGTAACAGGTAACAGGTTTCTCAGGGGTATGGTGCGTGGATTGGTTGGCACAATGCTTCGGGTGGGAAGAGGAAAGACCACGGTTGCACGTTTTAAAGAGATCATTGCTTCCCGTGATCATGCCAACGCAGATTTTTCTGTACCGGCACATGGGCTTACATTGATAAAGGTATCCTATTAGTACATCGCTTTTGAAGTTCATACCAGGAAGCACTTATTTTCTTTATCTAACCTTTACTATTTTTTTCAAAAAAACTTAGCTCCTTAAAGATCAATACCAGTAAGGCTTTCCGCTTAGTGCCTTAATTATTCCGCTTGATTTTAACAGTAAAACTTTCAAATAAATTTTGCGTAGAACTGTTAGCCCCCTATCTTTGCCGTCCGCTTTTGAAAAAAGGCATTAGTTCTTCGAAAAAATTATCTCCAAAAAGCAAGACTGATCAAAAAAATCTTCTCAAAAAGAAGAAATAAATTTGGTTGATTAGATAAGCACTGCTACCTTTGCACTCCCGTTTAAAAAACGAGGTTTTTTCAAAGGAAAAAGAAAATAAAAAAGCAGAAAAATTTGGATGGTATTATAAAGGCTTTTACCTTCGCACTCCCAAATCAAAATGGGGTACGAAAGTATAGCTAAAAGATCTTTGAAAGTTTGGAAACAGCAGCAAATCAAGTAATTGATTAACAAGGTAATGTTAGCGCAAATATTAATTAGAATTTGACGTTAATTTCCAATGAAATTACACAGTCAGTTCAAACAACTCATTTACAATGGAGAGTTTGATCCTGGCTCAGGATGAACGCTAGCGGCAGGCTTAATACATGCAAGTCGAGGGGCAGCGCGGGTAGCAATACCTGGCGGCGACCGGCAAACGGGTGCGGAACACGTACGCAACCTTCCCGAAACTGGTGAATAGCCCTCCGAAAGGAGGATTAATACACCGTAAGATAACGAAGAGGCATCTCTTTGTTATTATAGCTACGGCGGTTTTGGATGGGCGTGCGCCTGATTAGGTAGTTGGCGGGGTAACGGCCCACCAAGCCTACGATCAGTAACTGGTGTGAGAGCACGACCAGTCACACGGGCACTGAGACACGGGCCCGACTCCTACGGGAGGCAGC
>JAFDXA010000472.1 GCA_018268185.1 Bacteroidota bacterium | reverse complement strand
ATGTGAATACTGGAGTGTTTGCCTTCCTGCATTTTCTATGGACACTGTTCACAGGGAACAGGAAGATTAACAGTTTCTTAAGCAGCTTTGCGCTATTTCTTCGTTTTATTGCAAGCATTATACATTTGCAGTTAATAATAATAATCATAACACATGTTTGATATCTTATTGCAGACCGACTCTTTAAGCACAGCAGCGGCATCGGCAGGCAAAGTTGAATCTGTCTGGGGCCTGTTGAGTAAGGGTGGCCCGTTGATGATACCACTCGGTATTTTATTTGCACTCGCCGTATATTTCTTCATAGAGCGGCTGATGGTTGTTCGCAAAGCATCCAAACTCGACGATAATTTCATGAGCATCATCAGGGATCATATCAGCAATGGCAATATTGCAGCGGCAAGAAGTTTAACCAAAAACACCAATAACCCGGTGGCAAGGATGATCGATAAAGGTATTCAGCGTATTGGTAAGCCGATAGATGCCATTGAAAGAAGCATGGAGATTGTGGGCAAACTGGAAATGTATAAAATGGAGAAGAACCTTTCAATGCTTTCTGTGATCGCACGCATTGCCCCGCTGTTTGGTTTCGTGGGTACAATTGTGGGGCTTGTAATATTGCTGAAGGAATTCGCAACGATTAGCAATCCATCAATCAGCCAGATCGCTGATGCGATGTATATCAAACTGATCACTTCTGCAACAGGTTTGATCATTGGTATGCTGGCATATCTTGGCTACAGCTATCTCGATACACAGATCAACAGAACGGCTAACCGCATGGAAGCTGCCAGCAGCGAATTCATTGATGTGCTCCAGGAGCCGACAAAGTAAATCTTGCATTTTACATTCCGATATGGGCTTTAGAAAAACAAAATTCAGGGAAGAACATTCAGAAGTGGATACTGGTCCGCTCAACGATATCCTGTTCATATTATTGATGTTCTTTCTCATGATATCCACGCTGGCCAACCCGAACGTGATCAAGATGAGCGTGCCCAAAGCCAAAAGCGATACGAAGCAGAAACAGAGTGTTGTGGTAAGCGTTGATAAGAATAAAAACTTCTACATAGGCACCCGTAAAATCCTCGGCGATTCTTTACTGCCGGAATTAAAAAAATATATTAACGAGGGCGACAGTGTAAAGCCAGCCGTGGTAATTAATGCTGATGCCGTAACCGAATGGGGTGAAGTGGTGAAAGTGATGAAAGCAGCCCGTAAACTTGGCGCTACAACGTCGGCAACTGTTACCGGCAGCGACGAGTAGCAATTACAATACGTTCGTTTCCATTCAGGTCAATAATAACTTCAGCGCTGTAGTGCTCACCATCAAACAATGCAGCAACTTCCCGGGCATATTGCTCATGTGTTTCCATAAATATCTTTCCGGTTTCATTCAAATGCTGTTTTCCGAACAGAGCAATCTTTTCATAAAACAGCAATGGCTTTTGTTCAGGAACGAACAAGGCAATATGCGGTTCTGATTCCGTTACATGCTTGTCAAGCAACAGCTTTTCATCCATCGGGATATAGGGCGGATTGCTGGTTATGATATCATATCTTCTTAACTGATGCCAGTTTGTTTCATCCAGGAAATCCATTTCAGAAAAATTAACCGCAGCGTCCAGGGAAACTGCATTCGTTTTTGCTGTTGCAAGGGCTGCAGCACTTACATCAATGCCTGTTATATGAGCACCTGGTATATGCCTGCTTAATGCGATCGGGATACAACCACTGCCGGTGCCGATATCAAGGATGTTCAGATTACTTTTGGGTTTTACACTTTGTATAACTGCATGAACAAGTTCTTCCGTTTCAGGCCGTGGTATCAAAACAGCAGGGGATACCTGTAATTTCAGTCCGTAAAACCAGGCTTCACCGGTGATGTATTGAATGGGAACATGCTGCTGTAGTTGTGAAAGTGCCTGCCTGAGTTCAGCAATGGTTTCTTCGGAAACCGGTTTGCCAGGTTCCCTGATGATGCCTGACTTACTGATACCTGTTTTATGTTCAAATAAAATTGAAGCTATTGCGGATGCTTCCTGTTTGTCATAGATCAGTTCAATACCTGTTAGTATTTCCTTATAGATCCTGGCCGCTGTCATCGGCGCAAACATAGTTTATTTTTGGATGCTTATTTTTGCTGCCTTGCACACGCATGATACATACATGAAGCGCTGCCTCGAACTGGCTTTGTTGGGATCCGGGGCGGTTGCGCCCAACCCGATGGTGGGTGCGGTGCTGGTGCATGATGACAACATCATCGGCGAAGGTTATCACCAGCAATACGGCCAGGCACATGCGGAAGTTAATTGCCTTAATAGCGTACCCGAACACCTGCGGTCAATGATCAGCAAGAGTACATTATATGTATCATTGGAACCCTGCAATCATTTTGGTAAAACACCCCCCTGCAGTGATCTTATCATCAGCCATTCCATTCCTCGTGTGGTGATAGGTTGTATCGATCCTTTTGAAAAAGTAAACGGAAGCGGCATTCAGAAACTAAAGCAGGCAGGGATAACCGTTGAATACGGTGTGCTTGAAAAAGAAGCGAGGGAACTTAATAAACGGTTTTTCACTTTTCATACTGCCGGGAGGTCATACATTGTACTGAAATGGGCGCAAAGCAGTAATGGTAAAATTGCAGCGGCAGACGAAAGAAGAATACTGGTAAGTAATGACTACAGCAACCGGCTGGTGCACAAATGGCGACGCGAAGAAACGGGCATCATGATCGGCACCCGAACGGCATTGCTCGACGATCCATCACTTACAACAAGATTGTGGAAAGGTAAAAACCCTGTAAGGATCATTGTTGACAGGTACCTGCAGTTACCCCGTGAACTCAAGGTTTTTGATGGAGAATCGGAAACCATCATCCTGAACACGATCAAAGATATCAGGGAAGGGAAAAACAGGTATTGCAGGATCGATGATGATGATCTGTTCCTGGATAAAACCCTCAGGTTGCTATATGAACTGAATATAGATTCCATATTGGTGGAAGGAGGAAGCAGCCTGTTGCAGTCTTTCATTGACAGCAATTGCTGGGATGAAGCACGGGTAATTACCAATCGTTCCCTGGTAGTGGAAAATGGCCTGTCGGCGCGCCGGGTCGATCAAAAAAATCCGGTAAGTAGTAGTGAGTTCTTTACAGACAAGGTTGATTACTATTATAACACAAACAGATTTTGATATACACAGACCAGTTTCAAACCATTTCAAAACCCGGTATTGAGGAATTCAGGGACCGGGGAAGCAGGTTTATGGCTTATGCTCACCCGGTTGAGGACAGTGAAGCATTCAAAAAGATCCTTCAACAACTAAAAAAGGAACATCCCAAAGCGGTGCACCATTGTTTTGGCTACCGGATAGGAGTTAATGGAGATAATTTCAGGGCGAGCGACGATGGTGAGCCTTCCGGAACAGCGGGTAAACCCATTTTGGGGCAGATCGACAGCCGGCAACTCACCAATACGGCAGTGATCGTGGTTCGGTACTTCGGGGGAACTTTACTTGGGGTACCCGGACTTATCAATGCTTATAAAACAGCAACAGCCCTTGTACTTCAAACCACTCCCATATTGTTGAAGCAGGTAGAAGTAAATTACTCCATACAATTTGATTATACATTAGTAAATGAGGTAATGCAAATTCTGAAACAGGGGAATTGCAGCATTCTTTCGCAGGACTTTCAATTATTCTCCATCATCCGTGCCGGGATACCCAAAAACAGGCTCGATGAAGTACTCCACCGTTTAAATGATCTCCGCAACGTTGAGTTGGTTAAAATATTATAAAACAGGTAAAAAACTTGGGGTGACTTAACGCTCTTTTAACATTTTATTGTACTTTTAACTCCCTTCAAGCAAAGATTATGAGAAAGATATTTACCCTTGTTGTTATTTCTTGTTTAACTATTTCGGGCTACAGCCAGCAATTACACTTTACAAGCCAGTATTTACAGCATAACTCCATGTACAATCCTGCAGCAGCAGGTATGGCTAAGGATAATATGGTTGGGCTTTCGTACAGAAGTCAGTGGGGCTCATTCCCGGGGAATCCACGTACTTATATGTTGTACGGAGATTTTTCCCTTCAGAAAATGAAGGCAGGTATCGGTGCCTATATTTATAGAGACGAAACGGGTCCAACCAGCCGTACAGGTATCCAGCTAGCTTATTCCTATCATATCCGTACAGGCGAGAAAAGCCGCCTTGGTGTAGGCCTGGAATTGCGTGCGCTGCAATTTGCTATCGACAAAGGAAAACTCAGTGATGCATTGGGAAGCAATGACCCAATCCTGGGAGGCAAAGACAAAAAATTAGGTATTGATGCCGGGGCCGGTGTTTACTGGACCAATGATAAATTAAGCGTTGGTGCGGCGGTAAGCCAGTTGATACAGTCGAAACTGAAACTTGCAGATGTTCCGAATGCAACGGAAGGTGCTAAATTATACCGTCATTATAATATTATGGCGAGTTATAAAATACAGACAGGCGATGATATTTTCATCATCCCAAATGCTATGTTCAGGGCTATTGAGCATGCGCCTAGTGAATTTGATTTAGGTGCAAAACTCGATTACCAGGACAAAATATGGTGGGCTTTGAACTGGAGGGTTAAGCAGTTCTGGAGTATACAGGCTGGCTTCAAACTCTTTCAGCGTGTTCGCCTGGCATATTCTTATGACTATTATGAAACACCGATCAGTTATTTCGCAGGTGGTTCAGGAGCTCATGAAATAGGCCTCCAGTTTGGTTTCAAAAAGAAATAACCGGGATGCAGTATGAGTGCAGTAAAACAATACCGGGATTTCAAAAGTTTTTACCCGTATTATCTTACTGAACATTCAGACCCGGTAAACAGGATGCTTCATTTTACCGGCACACTGCTTCTGCTTGTTAGCTTAGTGCTTGGGATCATAACCGGTAAGTGGCTGTTTTTTGTGATGATCCCGGTTTTGGGTTATGGTTTTGCCTGGGTTGGCCATTTCTTCATTGAAAAAAACAAACCCGCTACTTTCACGTATCCTATTTACAGCCTCGCTTCCGATTTTGTGATGTTCTGGCATACCATTACAGGCCAGATCAGTAAAAAGATGCAAGAGGCTCAACGAAAATCAAATCAGCAATAAACCCAACGGTTCACTTTTTATAAATTAATAAGTAACATAACATGAGAAAGTTTTACTGTATAGCTTTGACCTTTTTGTTGGTAATGGGCTATCAAACAAAAGCTCAAAACAGTTTTTCATTCAGCTGTGCAAGAGATACCGTACTCACGGATTGCTCTGTAAGCTGTATAACACTGAAATCAAAAATTCCTGATATCAGGTCATCTACATCCAGCTATGTAGTTAACCCGATGAGTGGCGCCGGCGGATGCTTCGCGCCTTATGTTGATCCCGGAGCCCCCGGCCCATCAACCAACCTCACAATTGATGACAGGTATTCAGCGGTAATAAGTTTACCATTCCCTTTTACATTTTACGGATCACAATACAATTCTCTTGTTGCCAGTACAAATGGTTATGTTTCTTTCGATGTTAGCCTGGCCAACACTTTCAGTCATTACACTGTAACACCGGGTGATCTTCCTACCACTGGTTACGACAGGGCATTAATCATGGGACCTTACCACGACCTTGATCCGGCATATACCACTTCTCCTAACAAACAGATCAAGTATGAAGTACTCGGTACGGCGCCTCACAGGAAATGGATACTCAGTTTTTATAAAGTTCCTTTATTCCTTACTGCGTGCCAGAACCTGATCGAAAACACTCACCAGATCGTGTTGTATGAAGGTTTGGGTGTAGTAGAAGTATTTATCACCAGTAAGCAGATATGCACTGGCTGGAACAATGGTAAAGCAATGATCGGAATGCAGAACTATAACAGGAACCAGGCCATCATGGCTCCGGGACGTAAAATTTCTGATCCGGCCTGGGGTACGGTTAATATGAACGAAAGCTGGATGTTTGTTCCGGCTGCAGGTCCAACACTGTTCCGTAAAGTTGAATTATTCGACCTTTCAGGAAACCTCATTTCAACAGGTGATACAACCGGAATCGGAAATAATACACTTCAAGCTACTTTCCAGAACGTTTGCCCAACTGCCAACTTCACAACTT
>JAFDXA010000471.1 GCA_018268185.1 Bacteroidota bacterium | reverse complement strand
CATGCCCACTTTGAAAGCGAGGCTGAAGTAAGAATAAGAGTCGGCTTTCTGGTTATCGCTCGTAAACCTCCACTCCTGCCCTTCGCTGAACTGCGGTTGCGTGGCGCTGCCTGCTGCTTCGCCAACACCAATGAATGAATCATGGCTTTCGAGGCGAAACCCGTATGAAGCACCTTTGTCGAGGTGTGTAGGCGGAATATTGAACGCCACCCATTTGCCGGCGTGGGTCTGATTCACATCAAGCGATGAAGTGCCAATAGCTGGCCCCCAGGCTTTTTTCTGCGGATTGTAACTGTGAATGGTGAGGTTCACCTGTCCCGGGCGGGTAACAATGTTCGTATAAATTTCAATGGCAGACACATCGCCTTCTGTGTGAGCCACAAATGTTTGCCCCCGGCCTATGTCTTTGTTTTCTTTTGGATGATGTCCCAACCAACTGGTGGCATTGTTGGTTACCTGTTCAATGGAAGGTTTTCCGGTGTTTTTACTCATGGTTTTATATTTAATATTGAACAAATGAATTTACTGGCAGGCTGGGCAGATCGTGTGTTTTTCTATAACTGATGAAATACCCGAAATATTGTACCCAAACCCGACTTTTATAGCCTTTTAGCAGGTTCTAACATAATTTTAATACAGTCGGAAAACCGCTGTACAGAACAAAGCGCTGGCGTCACCATCATTATTAAGCCGGAATACTATATTTACATTTGTTAACGAAATCGCTAACAGGTAAATTCAATAGTAGAAACAAACAAATACCAACGCATGACGTCCAAAGCCAGTACACCGGATCAATATGTAGCAGCGTTGCCAGCAGACAGGCGGGAAGCCATTTCCAAACTCAGGTCTGTTATCCTGAAGAATCTTCCCAAAGGATTTAAAGAAGTAATGGGATATGGAATGATCGGCTACGTAGTGCCACTCGAATTATACCCGGCGGGTTATCATTGCACACCGGGGCAACCTTTACCATTTGCAAACATTGCCTCACAAAAAAACTTTATTGCACTTTATCACATGGGCATTTATGGCTCACCTGAATTGCTCAAATGGTTTACCGATGAATATAAAAAAACAGTGCCTGCAAAACTGGATATGGGCAAATCATGTATCAGGTTCAAGAAACCGGGGGATATTCCATACGAGCTCATCGGCGAACTGATGAAAAAAATTTCTCCGAAGCAATGGATCGAACTATATGAAAAAAATTATCTTGCTCCACGGAAGAAATAAATGAAGCATTGGCCTGTTCTTTGTTATAAGTATTATCGTAAAAAAAAGAATATAAAAAGCTCTTAATAAGAGAAGTTTACTATTTTCACCTAAACTATCTGTATGAAAATTTTTGTTGCAGGCTTACCTTACGACCTGGATGACGCCGAACTTACTGAGATCTTCGAGAAATTCGGAACCATTAATTCTGCTCACGTTGCTATCGATAAAGAAACCGGGAAAAGCAAAGGTTTCGGATTTGTAGATATGCCAAATGTTGATGAAGCCAAAGATGCTATTGAAAGCCTGAATGACATTTCCCTCGGGAAAAAACCCCTTGTAGTAAAAGCTGCCGAAGAAAGAGCCCCATCTTCCGGCTCCGGTAATTCCGGCGGATTCCGTTCCGGTAACAGCAGACCCGGTGGTGGTTTCAACAGAGGTGGCGGCGGTTTTAACAACAACAGGCCCGGCGGCGGATTCAACCGCAACAACAATCGTTGATTCTTCTATTCTCCCGGAATTATATTTAATAGATAAAACATACTGCCGTTTAAAAGCGGCAGTATGTTTTATTATACCTGCTTTAGTAATCTTACCTCGTAAAAACCTCAGCTTCCGCACCGATCACCTCAAAAAACTTATTGTTGTAAAATAGATATTCACATTTTTACACAGTGGCATATTTATTGCCAAACTTCCTTCGCTAAACCTGAACAGCTAACCGTTGCCTTTATCCTGGTAACAATCCATCCGGCAAAAACATTTCAAACTGTAAACAGATCTTATTGCCCGATATGTACATGTCGGCTGCATCCGATTAAACCGCCATGCAGCACATTTTTAATCACATAAAAACAGGATAATGAAACCAAGAATCTCCATGTTAACCTTGCTGGCTATTTTGGCCGGTATCATCATTTTCAATTCATGTAAAAAAGATACTTCCGACAATGGATCTTCGGGCAAACAGGAAGTAACCGTTTACCTGAATGATGATCCTTCACACGACTTTACCAAGGTACTTGTAGACATACAGTACGTGGAAGTAAAAGTTGATACTTCACACAATGGCCATCACGATCACGGGCATGATCATGACGGTGATGATGATCATCATGGTTGGGATGAATATGGCCAATGGGATACGCTCGGAATCACACCCGGCACCTACGACCTGCTGCGCCTCAGGAATGGTGTAGATACCCTACTCGCCAGCGGGTTGGTAAGCCAGGGACGAATCACCAAAATAAGGTTCACATTGGGAACTAATAATTCGGTTTGGACAGACAGCGTCACTTCTCAACCACTTTCAATATGTGATAACCGGAATTATGTATATGCCAGCCTGCTCAGCAATTCCATTGATACGCTTGCTAACGGCCAGTCCATCATCAGGATAGATTTTGACGTGGAGAGGTCCATCAGGCGCAGGAATGGCCAGTATTGCCTGCAACCATATATCCGTTCATTCTGCAGGAGCCGAACAGGAGAAATTGAAGGCCAGGTATTGCCCGCAGGCATTGTTACGATTGTAAAAGCATACAACGCCACAGACACGGCTTATGCGATTCCGTGGTTCAATGGATCATTCAAAATACGAGGGTTGAATGAAGGTACTTATGATGTATTGTTTGATCCATTGTTGCCATACCAGGATACAACCATTACCGGAGTACAGGTTACGAGGGGGCATGAAACGGAATTGCCGGCGGTAACGCTTCATCAATGACGTTCTTCCTATGAGACAACACATATACATGGGCAGTAATAATCCTGCCCATGTTTCAATATCCCTTTAAAACTAAAATCCAGTTAACATGATTACCGAAGCAGGTGTAATCGTTTCACCCCGGCAGGTGGAGTTGAACGAAGTAATTACCATAAGGCCACAGGCTGGTTCATTTGCAGAGATACATTAAAGCATTACTGATGAAAGTGGCAAGCTTGTAAGAAAAGGCGCCATTGGTAAAGACATCAAAGAATTCAAATTCTGCACCGTGGGATTTAAAAGCGGTGTTTACAACCTGAACATGGGAAATGCCAGTGCCCATTTTACCGTAGTGTAACCAATATATCATTGCCTCAGCAACAACAGGGAGAGGAATTT
>JAFDXA010000470.1 GCA_018268185.1 Bacteroidota bacterium | reverse complement strand
GGTTATCCTTTTGCAGCAGTTTTCCTCGACAGTGTTCAGATCAATGGAGACAAGATCGATGCACTACTGAAAGCAGATAAAGGTGTTTTGTATCATATCGACAGTATCCGTGTTTATGGAAAGGTAAAGATCAGTAAGAATTTCCTGCAGCATTACCTCGGTATATTCAAAGGAAGTGTTTATAATAAAGAAAAGCTGCAGTTAGTAGACAAACGCATTCGTGAGCTTCCATACCTGTCACCTGTTCAGCCTTCCGACCTGTCGATGCTTGGCACCGGTTCCATCCTGAATCTTTACCTGCAGGCTCGCAAGAGCAGTCAATTGAATTTTGTAGTTGGTTTTTTACCCGGTTCCGGTGAGTCGGGGAAATTACAACTCACTGGAGACGTAAACCTGAATCTCAAAAACCAGTTTGCTACCGGTGAATCGATTTTACTGAAGTGGCAGCAGCTGCAGAAAAAATCGCCGAGGCTGAACCTGGGTTATAACCAACCATATATTTTCAATACAGCTTTCGGCTTCGATTTTCTATTTGACCTTTTTAAGAAAGATTCCAGTTTTCTGCAGATCAATGCACAGCTGGGCATTGAATACGTGTTGTCTGCAAAGCAATCCGGTAAAGTGTTTGTTCAATGGCAAACAACAAACCTGTTGTCGGGTGCCGTTGATACCAACCAGGTTAAAATTGAGAAGAGGCTTCCCCAGAATATTGATGTGAGTTCAAGCAATATAGGATTGACTTACGACTGGACGAACACCAACTACAAATTCAATCCCCGGAAAGGCAATGAGCTTGGAATACTGGCTTCGGTGGGAATAAAGCGGATCAGGAAGAACAATGATATTGTGAGCATAAAAGACCCTGCATTCAATTATGCTTCCCTGTATGATTCTATCAGGCAGCGATCATACCAGCTTCGTGTGAAATTATCTGCAGCACATTATTTCCCGATAGGTAAAGCATCGGTAATCAAAGCGGGTGTGAATGCCGGGGTGTACAGTAGTCCGGACATTTTCCGGAATGAACTCTTCCAGATAGGAGGGTATAAGCTACTCCGCGGTTTTGATGAAGAAAGTATTTATGCCACGCAGTATGCGGTACTCACGGCTGAATACAGGAGCCTGATATCACTCAATTCATACCTGTTCTTTTTTGTTGATGGGGGATTGGTTAAAAACAAATACCAGGCTGTTGATGTGAAAAATAATTTTATCGGCGGTGGTCTGGGCCTTGTATATGAAACCAAACTCGGACTGCTTAACATCAGTTACGCCATGGGAAAAAGGGATGATGTGAAGTTCAACATCAGCAACGCTTCCAAACTACACTTTGGGTATGTTAACTATTTCTGATTATGCTGCCTGCCGGTAAAAAAATCTTCAATATTGAAAGAGGGAATTTACTTTTGCAATGAAATTTGCGGATGATGCCGAGACAGGTTTTGATAGCTATCCTTTTTTTATTGCTCCCGTTCTGGATGGTTGCCCAACAGCCGGATTCAATACAGAGCGCCGTTGATACAACGCATGTAAAAGACAGCACGTTGGTTTCGGATACAGCAAAAGCAACCGATTCATCGGGTGTTCTGAACATCAAATCCATCGAGGTTGTAAAAGAAGACCAGCTGCAGAAAATCCTCGCTCAGAATATTTACCTGAACAGTGCAGGCAAGCCGGCAACTTTTATACAGAGTCCCCGGAAGTACGTTTCAAAGGATGGTATATTTTACTCGCTGGCAGTGTTGATATTTCTTTTTGCATTGCTGAAGTTTATTTATGCCCGGTATTTCAGCAACATGTTCAGGGTGTTTTTTAATACATCGTTGCGGCAGAGCCAGCTAACCGACCAGTTGTTACAGGCCAAACTGCCTTCGATGCTGTTCAACCTGTTTTTTGTTTTAATAAGCGGCTGGTATGTTTATCTCTTGTTTGAGCATTACGCCAAAACGCCGGATCATAGCCAATGGCAGGCAATATTCATTTGTGCAGCCGGGTTGATGGTCATATACAGCGGTAAATATGCTATCCTCAAATTTATCGGTTGGGTAACAGGTTACCGGCATGAAACGGATACGTATATCTTCATCATTTTCCTCATCAATAAAATCATAGCGGTATTACTTATACCCATTGTGGCCATCATAGCTTTTTCGGATACCAGGATTGCGAATATAGCCCTGCTTGTTTCTTTTATAATCATAGGCCTGATGCTCCTCATGCGTTTCTTCAGATCATACAGTCTTTTGCAAAACCGGCTTAAGGTTGGGAGGTTTCATTTCCTGTTGTATATAGTGGGGGTGGAAATAATTCCCCTGCTGGTAATTTACAGGCTGGCTTTGCTTTATATGAGTAAAAAACTCTAATTTTGCGTTCATATCCATTGGAGATAAGTATGATTAAACACGATGCTAAAAAGGTTGCTGCCGCGAAAACAGTAAAAAAAATACTTATTACCCAACCCAAGCCCGAAGGCTCTAAATCGCCATACTACGACCTGGCGAGTAAACATGGCGTTACGCTCGACTTTCATCCTTTTATAGTTGTGGAAGGAATACCTTCCAAGGATTTCCGCAAGCAGAAAATCGACATTGCATCTTATTCAGCAGTAATATTCACCAGCCGCAATTCCATTGATCATTTCTTTCGTATCTGCGATGAACTGAAGGTAACTGTATCGCAGGATACCAAATATTTCTGCATCACTGAAGCAGTAGCATTATACCTGCAGAAATTCATTTTGTACCGGAAACGAAAAGTTTTTTATGGAGCTGATGGCGTTAACAAGAGCCTGTTTGATGTGATAAACAAACACAAGGACAACGAGAAATTTCTCTATCCCTGTTCAGAATCTTTCGATAGCGAGATCACTAACTGGCTTAAAAGTCATAACTGCGAATTTGCTACGCCTGTATTGTACAAGATCATCAGCAATGATATAAAGGATGTAATAGCGCGTGAGTATGATATCATCTGTTTCTTTACCCCTGGTGGCGTTAAAAGCCTTTTTGAGAATTTTCCCAGGTTCAAACAAAACGGAACAAAGATCGGCGCCTTTGGAGCGAATACTTTCAAAGCGGTAGAAGATGCCGGGCTGGTGCTCGATATAAAAGCTCCCCAACCGCAGGCGCCCAGTATGATAAGCGCCCTGGATAATTTCCTCTCTTCAGCCAAAAAGAAATAGCATCTGTTCTGCTCTATTCTTTTCCAGGAATAAATTCCTGTATATGTCTGCATCACTATTCCCCTTTTGGGAAACCAATCAAGGTAGCAATGGCTAATTTTACCTGATGGCAGAAAAATTCACTAATAGGCTGATCAACGAAAGCAGCCCCTACCTGCAGCAGCATGCACACAACCCGGTAAACTGGTATCCGTGGGGAGAAGAAGCCCTGGCAAAAGCACGTACAGAGGATAAGCCGATTCTGGTGAGTATCGGTTATGCGGCCTGTCATTGGTGCCACGTGATGGAGAAG
>JAFDXA010000046.1 GCA_018268185.1 Bacteroidota bacterium | reverse complement strand
CTGTTCTGCCACCAAATGGTTTTTCCCCTATCTTTGCACACTCTAAAAATTAACTACTTAGATAAAAAAGTACATTTAATATGAAACTGAAAGGTTTAGTTTGGTTTTTTACCATTGCTTTAATTCTGATATCACTTTGGGAGTTATCATACACCTGGGTGGTTCGCAGCTACGAGAACAGCGTTAAAGCAACCGCAGAGCGCCAGGTTAAGAAATCTACTTCTAACTTGTCCACTGACGAGTTTAACGAACAGGTAAAAGCCAAAACACAACACATCCTTGACAGCACCAGGGATAAAGCGATTTATCCTGTAATTGGTACTTCTTACCAAAAGTGCAAGGAGAATGAATTGAACCTGGGTCTCGATCTCCAGGGCGGTATCAGTGTAACCATGGACGTAAGCCTTGAAGGATTGCTTAAATCCCTCAGCAATAATTCCAAAGACCCTAAATTGATACAGGCATTGCAGTCTGCCACTGCGGCCAAGGTTAACAGTGATGCGAACTATATCACGCTTTTCACAGATGCATACATCAAACAAAATGGCGCCGGGAAACTGAGCAGCCTGTTTGCCGGCCCGGGTAAAGAGATCAAGATCAATGATGATGATGTTGCTGTTACCAATAAGATCAGGAATATAGCCAAAGGTGCTATCAACCAGACTTACAAGATCCTCATCAAGCGTATCGATAAATTCGGCGTTGCTCAGCCAAACATCAACCTCGATGAGAACAAAGGCGTTATCAACGTTGAACTCGCCGGTATCAATGATATTGAAAGGGTTCGTAAATATCTCCAGTCATCTGCCAACCTGCAGTTCTGGGAAGTTTACCGGATCGATGAACTCGCTACTTCTATCAAAGCTGCCGATGATAATCTCCACAACTACCTGAATGGTGTTGCTGCCGGAGACTCTGCTGCATTGGCAGATACTACCAAAGCCAAACTGAACCAGAATCCTTTCATCAGGATCATCAACCCGATTGATGTTCAGACCGACAAAAACGGAAGACAATTTTTTGTTGCAGCGATCGGTAATGTTGCGTTACAGGATACAGGACTTTTCCTCAGCTACATAAACAATGATGTAGTTCGTTCTGCTTTCCCCGGCAACGTTAAATTCCTCTTTGGAGTAGAAGAAAAAAATGACAAAGGCGCCAAACTGAGGTACCTCCCACTCTATGCCGTTAAAACAATTCCTGGTTCTGAAAAAGCCCCACTTGAAGGTGATGCTATTGAAGAAGCCAGGCAGGATTATGATGAAGTGGGACGCCCTGCTATCAAAATGCTGATGAATACTGTTGGCAGCAAAACATGGTCAAGGCTTACAGGTAAAAATGTAGGACGCCCTATCGCCATCGCACTTGATGATATTGTTTATACCGCTCCGAATGTGAACGGACAGATTGATGGTGGTAACTCTGAAATCTCCGGAAACTTCACTGTAGAAGAAGCCCAGGATCTTGCCAACATCCTTAAATCAGGTAAGCTTGATGCTCCTGCCAAGATCGTTGCACAGCAGGTTGTTGGTCCAACACTCGGTAAAGAAGCCGTTCGTGGTGGCGCCATGGCTTTCATCATTTCATTTGTTGTAATATTCATCCTGATGCTGGTATATTATAATACCGGTGGTTGGGTTGCCAATATCGCTCTTATTCTCAACCTGCTTTTCACCATCGGTGTACTTACTGCATTGGGCTTTACCCTCACTGCTGCAGGTATCGCTGGTTTGGTGTTAACGATCGGCCTGGCGGTAGATACAAACGTAATTATATTCGAAAGGATCAAAGATGAGCTTACGCATGGCAAGAGTTACCAGCAGGCCGTTAACGATGGTTATCGCCGTTCACTGGCTCCTGTACTGGATGCCCACGTAACTTCGCTTCTTACAGCGGTTATCCTTGCTTATTTCGGGCTGGGACCAGTACTTGGCTTTGCCACTACGCAGATCATCGGTATTCTTTTGTCATTGTTCTGCGGTATCCTTGTTTCAAGGCTGATTACAGATTTCTGGACAAACAAAAACCGTCACTTCAATTACTTCACAGGTATTTCTCGCCGCATATTCAAGCATGCAAGTTTCAAGTTCGTTGAATACAGGAAGATCGCTTATGTTATTTCTGCGATCGTATTGCTGGCCGGTGTTGGCTCTTTCTTCTATGGATTCCATGAAGGTGTTGAATTCAAAGGAGGACGTAGTTACACAGTAGCATTCAGCCAGTCTGTAAAAAATGATGATATCCTCGATGACCTTAAAAAGTCATTCGGAGAATACCCTGTTATTAAAACAATCGGAGATGCCAAGCACCTCAACATTACAACTTCATACCTGAAGGGTGTTGATAATGCTGATAGCGCTGTGCAGACAAAACTGTATGAAGGCCTCAAAAAAGTGCTTCCTGCGAATACTACTTACGGAGATTTCGTTAAGAAGAATATCCAGGGTTTCATCACAGTTCAGCCAACCATTTCGGATGACCTGAAGAGAGGCGCTGTAAAGGCTACCATCTTCGCCATCCTGATCATCTTTATTTACATATTTGTTCGTTTCCGCGACTGGAGGTATTCAGCCGGTACGATCCTGACCTTATTGCACGACGTACTGGTTACATTGGCCGTATTCTCGTTCCTGAAAGATATCGTTCCATTCCCGCTTGAGATCGACCAGCACTTTATCGCTGCCGTTCTTACGGTAATCGGTTTCTCTATGAATGATACGGTGATCGTGTTCGACAGGATCCGTGAATATGCACGTGACCTGCGTGGCGCTGATAAGAAAACGATCATCAATCGTGCGATCAACGATACATTGAGCCGTACGATCATGACATCACTCACTGTATTCCTCGTACTGTTGATCCTCTTCATCTTCGGTGGCGAAGTAACACGTGGTTTCGCTTTCGCGATGTTGATCGGTGTGATCACAGGTACCTACTCTTCCATCTTCGTGGGTGTACCGGTACTGGTTGACTTTGCCAAAGACAAACCACTTGGTGAAGCTGATTCAAAAACAGCAGAAGCTGCTGCCAAACAAAAAGCCTGATCAAAAGATCTGACAACATAATTAAAAAAGCCCGCTCGTAAAAGCGGGCTTTTTATTTATCCTATTTCTGAGCATAAAAAAACGCAGGTCTTTCAACCAGCGCTGTTAATATGTTGATCGCATTATTTATACGGCAAAACTGGTTCCACAGCCACAGGTACTGCTGGCATTCGGATTTTTAAAGGTAAAGCCCCGTGAATTAAGGCCGCCCTGCCAATCTATCTCCATTCCCACTAGATAGATACCATGCGCCTTGTCGATAACAAAACTGATACCGCCGGTTTCAAACAATTCATCATTGCTTTTTACATCATCGAAATCGAGTACGTAAGTCATACCACTACAACCTCCGCCCTTAACACCAACGCGAAGTTTTTTGGCTGGATCAAAATCTGCTGAAGCCATCAGCCTTTTGATCTCAGCAGCAGCAGACGCAGTAAAACTAACCGGTACAGTCGTTGTTGTTTCCATGAAAAATATTTTTACAAATTTAGGCATTCCTGCAAACGAAGGGTTTCCCTAAATTTTCGAGAGCCGGAATTTGTTGCGGCATCTTTGGTTATTTTTGCTGCCTAAATCGTTACTATGCAATTACTGGCATTTGAATTTAAGTTTGAATACATCCAGGTAACCGTACTGGTATTGTTCTTTGTTGTGATCATGCTCCTGCTCAATGAATTCAGGGGGATGAAAGACCAGATACGCGACAGGCTGGGCATCAATAACGACGGTTTGAAACTGCAGCTGGAAGCCCTGGAGCGACTGACACTTTATTCCGAGAGGGCTGGTTTAAAAAATCTCGTAAGCAGGGTTTCATCCACCGGCCTGCATGCTGCTACGGTTCATGCAGAAATGGTAGAAGCACTGCGGTCAGAATATGACTACAACATCACACAACAGATCTATGTGAGCCCGGAGATATGGAATGCTGTTACCCGGTTGAAAGACCAGAATATTTATATCGTGAACCAACTGGCAGCTACGCTGCCTCCCAATGCTAGCGGACTTGATCTCAGCAAAAGAATAATTGAGTACAGCCTCACCAAAGACGCCGAACTCAATAAGATCGTTCTGGATGCCATACAGTTTGAAGCAAAAAAACTGCTTAAGTCGTCATAATTCAACAGCACACAACACACATTCCCAGTAAAGCCCAGTCAATATGTCAACAAAAAACATCCACACAGATTCAGGCATCCCTGTAAAAGTTGTTTATACAAGCGCCGACAACAGCAACCCTGAAGCATCATTGCCCGGACAGTTTCCATTTACCCGTGGCGTGCAGCCGGATATGTACCGTGGTAAGTTATGGACGATGAGGCAATATGCAGGCTTCTCCACTGCGGAAGAAAGCAACAAACGTTATCATTACCTGCTCAGCCAGGGCGTGAGCGGTTTGAGTGTAGCTTTTGATCTTCCTACACAGATCGGTTACGACAGTGATCATCCCCTGGCTGATGGAGAAGTAGGAAAAGTGGGTGTGGCGATCGACAGCCTGGAAGACATGGAAAAATTATTTGAAGGCATCAAGCTGGAAAATGTATCCACGTCGATGACCATTAATGCAACCGGTTTTATTTTGCTGGCATTTTATGTGGCGCTTGCAAAAAAACAGGGCGCCGATCTTACAAAAATCACAGGAACCATTCAAAATGATATCCTGAAAGAATACGCTGCAAGAGGAACATATATCTATCCTCCAAAACCATCCATGCGCATCATTACAGATATTTTTGAATGGTGCAGCAAGGAAGTTCCCAAATGGAATACGATCTCTATTTCCGGTTATCATATACGGGAAGCCGGCAGCACGGCGGTACAGGAGATCGCTTTCACATTAAGCAATGGAAAAGCTTATGTAAAAGCGGCTTTGGAAAAAGGACTTGACATCAATGTATTCGGCAAGCGCCTCTCCTTCTTCTTCAATGCACACAACAATCTTTTTGAAGAAGTGGCCAAGTTCAGGGCGGCAAGAAAAATGTGGGCCCGTATCATGAAGGAACTCGGCGCAACAGATGAAAAAGCGATGATGCTGCGTTTTCATACACAAACAGGTGGAAGCACGCTTACGGCCCAGCAGCCCCAGAATAATATCAGCCGGGTAACGATACAAACATTGGCTGCAGTTATGGGTGGCACACAATCACTGCATACCAACGGTTTTGATGAAGCCCTGAGCCTCCCTACTGAAGATGCTGCACGCATTGCATTACGCACACAGCAGATCGTTGCTTTTGAAAGCGGTGTTGCTGATACAGCAGATCCGCTCGCAGGCAGTTATTTTATAGAATCACTTACTAACGAAGTTGAAAAAGCCGCCTGGCAGCTGATTGAAAAAATTGATGCCATGGGCGGAAGTGTAGCTGCCATTGAAGAAGGATTTATGCAGGATGAGATCGCAAGAAGCGCCTACCAGTACCAGAAAGAAATAGAAGACGGCAGCAAGATCATTGTAGGTGTAAATAAATTCGGCATTGAAGAAAAAAATGATACTCCGGTACTGAAGATCGATGAGAGCATTCAAAAAACACAGACAGAAAAACTGGCTTCCCTGAAAGCAAAACGGAATCACGAGTTGGCGATGCGATCACTTACAGAACTTTCGGCTGCTGCTTCGGGCACACAAAACATTATGCCTTATGTACTCACTGCCGTTGAGCATTACTGTACGCTTGGTGAAATTGCAGATTGCCTCCGGAAGATCTATGGAGAGTATCAATAAGATTTGTTTGGAAATCAATCTGATAACAGATCATGAGTAACAGCTAATTACAATTCCCTTTGCTCATTTGAATGTAACCTAATGGTACTAATTTAATTCGATAGCAGTTCTGGAGCTTAATCGTATATTTGATTATGACCCGTTATCGCATGGATCGAAGTTCTTTTAAAGCTCACTCTGCAGCTGATGCTGCTGATCATGCTTCTTATTATAAGAAATTAAGCTGGCAGGAACGGCTCCGTATTGCTATGTATCTTAATAGTATAGCTTACAACTATCCTGTAAACAATCCACCCCGTATGGATAAATCAAAATTTCAAGCTAAATCTTTGTAATACTGATGGGGAATATTTT
>JAFDXA010000469.1 GCA_018268185.1 Bacteroidota bacterium | reverse complement strand
CTACCTGGTACAGGTGATACAGGGAACGAACAGGCAGCAGCTGAAGCTGGTGAAGGAATAAAGGAGAGAGCGTATTTTAGATATCAGATAAACCATGGAGAGGCTGCCGAAAGGTAGCCTCTCTTGTTATTGGAGTGTAAGTGAAATTCTTTACTGTTGTAGAAGAAAATCGATTTTCGATTGTTTTTCCGGAAAATAATTTTGTCTCGCAATAAAAAAAACAATTTGTCGTTTCAGTCACATATTGGTGTACGTGGCTCATATTGGATTGCCTCGTTAAGCCTGTAAGTATTGTATCCTATTCAAAACCAACCAAAGTCTAATGAAAACACTATTACCCCGGGGAGCACAAATCCTGATAGTTTGTCTGACCCTCTGTCTGCTCTCAACAGCTGCTTCTTACGCACAATCATGCAGCAATAACAATATCGGTTTCAACAGTAATACTGCGACCAACAATCTTACAATATGTATTGGTTCAACAGGAACGACCATTAACGGAGGCGCTCCTGCCGGTGCTACATACCAATGGGAGGTAGCAACTGCCTCAACGGGGCCGTTCGCAGCTGTATCGCCGGATCCGGGAAGTGTAGGGGACTATACGGTAAGTTCAACTTACTATGGAACTCCTGGTATATATTTTTTCAGAAGGGTAGTGAGTGGAAGTTCCGGATGTGATGGAAACAGCGACGTAGTTAAACTCATTGTAAGGGCATTGCCGGTGGTTACCAATTCAGGAACCAGTTCATCAAGCTGTGCAGCTACAGGTTCAATAACATTATACGGGAGTAGTTATGCGCCATATACCTACAGTCTTGACGGAGTAACATATCAATCAGGAAATACTTTCAGCAGCCTTGCTGCGGGAACATACACAGGTTATGTAACTGATGCCAATGGTTGCATTGGAACAAAAACAGGCATAGTGATCTCTACTTCATCTGCACCTTCTGTTACCGGAACTACACGAAGTGCAAGCAGCTGTGCGGCCGATGGTTCAATAACATTATACAGAAGTGGAGGTGTTGCACCATTCACCTACAGTCTTGATGATATTACTTATCAATCAAGTAACATATTCAATGGCCTTGCCACCGGAACCTATACAGGATGGGTAAAAGATGGCGGTGGCTGTAAAGCATCAGTAAACGGGTTAGCGGTAGGTGTAGCCCCGGCAGTAACTGTTACGTATGCAAAATCAAATACAAGTGCATGTGGTAATACCGGTGTTATACAATTGTATGGTGGCGGCGGTGTGCCTGGCTATACTTATAGTCTTGATGATATTACTTATCAGTCATCAGCAATATTCTCAAGCCTTGCAGCAGGTACTTATACCGGTTGGGCAAAAGATTCAAAAGGATGTAAAGCGTCTGTGGCAGGAATTGTGATCGGTGTTGATCCGGCCACTGTTATTACTGTTACTTCAAGTAAACAAAATGCATCAGGTTGTGCCAATGATGGATCAATCAGTCTTTTCCAATCTGGTGGTGTTGGTCCATTCACTTACAGCAGTGATGATATTACCTACCAGTCTTCCAATACAGTTACCGGCCTCGCTGCAGGTACTTATACCGGTTGGGTGAAAGATTCTAGGGGCTGTAAGGGCTCACAAGCTGGTATTGTTATCGCATCAGCACCGGCATTGACCACATCAGAAGGTCATAGCGGACCGGGAGTATGTGTTGTAGACGGAAGCATACAGGTAATGCCCTCGGGAGGTACCGCACCTTACACTTACAGCCTGGATGATATCACTTATCAATCTTCAAACACTTTTACGGGTTTGCCTGCAGGTTCATATACCGGCTGGGTGAAAGACTTCAGGGGTTGTAAAGCATCCGTAAGTTTATCGCTGGTGCAGAATTCGCCGATCACTGTAAGTGCCAGTAAAACCAATGCAAGTAATTGTTCAACATTGAACGGAACAGTTACTGTATATGGAAGTGGTGGAGCAGGAGGCTATACTTATAGTTTGAATGGAACCACCTACCAATCAGCCAATACATTTACAGGTTTGGCTTCTGGTTTCTATACTACTTATATTAAAGATTCAAAAGGTTGTGTCGGAACATTGAATAATGTGAATGTAGGTCCGGAAGACACCCGTATTGATCTGACTTCAGGATCATCCTCAGCAGCTCAAAGTGCCTGTAAGAATGCAGCTATCATCGATATTACTTATTCAATAACGGGTGGAAGCGGCACTTCAGTAACAGGTCTTCCATCGGGTGTAACAGGTTCATACAGCGCAGGTGTACTTACTATCAGTGGTACAGCTACAGTTGCAGGCACATTCAATTATACGGTTACAACAACAGGAGCCTGTGCACCGGTAACTGCATCAGGAACGATAACAGTTAAATCTTCACCGGTAGCAACATATACCAAAACAATGGCAACATCCTGCGGTAACGGTGCCGATGGAACGATAACAGCATCAGCATCAGGATCACTATCGCCATATACCTACAGCTGGAACGGTCCTGGCGGATATACTGCCAGTACAGCAGCTATTACCAATCTCGGTTTGGGAGATTATGATCTAACTGTAACAGATGCACGGGGTTGTTCAGTAACCGTACCGGCAATCACGATCTGGCAGGCACAGTCGCCAACTTTCACTTTCAGTGGAAGCAGCACAAGCAGTTGTGCCAATACAGCATACCTTACCATGTATGGTAGTTACGGTGTAGCGCCTTATAAGTATAGTATTGATGGAAGTAATTAT
>JAFDXA010000468.1 GCA_018268185.1 Bacteroidota bacterium | reverse complement strand
TATCACTGCTTCACAGGCAGGCAATGCAAACTGGCTTGCAGCCAGCGATGTTATTCAAACACTTACAGTAAATAAAGCAACTCAAACAATCACTTTTGGAGCATTGCCTGATAAAATGAGCAATGATCCAAACTTCCAGTTAACAGCAACAGGAGGCGGATCTACAAGTCCGATTGTTTACACCAGCTCAAATACAGGAGTTGCTGTTATCGTTGATGCATTGGGTACACCTGATCCTAATGGCAGCTATGTAGATATTGTTGGACCAGGTTTAACTACGATCACTGCTTCACAGGCAGGCGATGCCAATTACCTGGCTGCTACACCGGTAGCCCAAAACCAAAATGTAATCAACGCCAATCTGCTCAACCAGACTATCACATTTAATACACCTGCACCCGTAACCTATGGAGATCCTACATTCCAGTTAACGGCAACAGGTGGCGGTTCGGGTAATCCAGTAACCTTTGTAAGTCTTACTCCTTCTGTAGCTACAGTTGGAGGAGCTAACAGTGATATCGTTACTATTGTAGCTCCTGGTACAGCCGTGATCAGGGCTTCACAGGCAGGAAACGGAAGTTATAACCCTGCACCTGATGTTGACAGGAACCTGGTTGTAAATGTTAAGAACCTCACAGTAAGCAATGCATCTGTAGTCACAAAACCTTATGATGGAACTACAGCAGCTACCATTACAGGAGCTACTTTGAATGGTACTGTTGGTTCAGATAACGTATTCATCGCAACATTCAATGGTACATTTGCTGATCCGAATGCCAATACAGGTATTGCTGTTACAGCCAACCTTACACTTGGCGGAACTGAAGCAAGCAGGTATTCATTAACACAACCAACAGGTCTTACAGGTACTATTGATAAGGCCACACAAACAATTACTTTCGGAGCACTGGCAAACAAAGCAGTAGGTGATCCAAACTTCAACCTTACTGCAACTGCAGCTCCTTCGGGTTTACCTGTTACCTATACAAGTTCAGATCCTTCAGTGGCTTCTGTAACTTCAGGAGGATTGGTACATATCGGTGTGATTGGCTCTGCAACCATTACAGCAAGCCAGGCAGGTAACCAGAATTATTTTGCAGCAACTCCTGTTCAGCAAACACAAACTGTTGTGGCTGCTACGCCGGTTTCAATTTTTGCAAATACAATTACTGATGCAAACCCAAGTGCAACCAATCCATTCACTACAGGGCAAACATTTAACCCGAATATTACGGTGAATGGTATTTCAAGAGGTACGGGAATTTTAGCATCTTCAGCAAGTAACCGTTTCAGCGCTTCCGACTGGACTTTAAACGCCAGCCCCGATGCCAACGATTATTTCGAATTCTCGCTCACACCTAATGTGGGTTACAAGATTGATTTCAGCAGCCTCGTATTCTCTCACCAGCGTTCTACACAGGGGCCTGCTACTTATGTATTGAAGTCAAGCGCTGATAATTACACAGCATCACTCGGATCAGGTTCTACGCCAACTTCTGCCGGAACAGTAACCTTACCATTGGCATTAACCAATATCAGCGCTAATATCAAGTTCAGGTTGTATGCTTACAGTGCAACCGGCACAGGCGGCACTTATAGTGTAAATGATTTCATCTTTAGTGGTAATGTATCTTATGCTCCGCCTACAGGAACTTATGTTGTTACAAATGTGAGTGTATGCGGTGGTACAAACGACGGAACCATTACTGTTACACCAACAGGAGTTGGTCCATTTACATACAGCTGGACTGGCGTAACAGGATCTGGTAATCCTGCGAGCACACCATTCTCTGCAGGCAACGTTTCATCACTTACCGGGCTGCCGATTGGATATTATAATGTTGCTATTACAGATGCTAACCTGAATACGGGTGTTATTACAGGCATCCACGTTGGTTATGCATTCTCTGTATATGTTACCAACAGTGGCAGTATTTCAAGTGCTTGTAGTAATACCGGTTCTATCATATTGTATGGCAATGCAGGCGTTCTGCCATATACTTACAGTATTGATGGTACCAATTACCAAGCAAGCAATACCTTCCTCAACCTCGCAGCAGGATCTTATACAGGTTATGTAAAAGATGGAGCGGGTTGTATCAGCACGAAATCTATCACTGTTGCAGCAGCGCCTCCAATTGTAGTTTCTCCATTTGTAAGAAATGCCAGCAGCTGCTCAAACGATGGTTCTATAGAAGTTTACCGCAGCGGGGGTATCTCTCCATACACTTACAGCATAGATGGAACCAACTATCAAACAAGCAATAAATTCCTTAACCTGGCTGCAGGCACTTACACAGTGTATGTGAAAGATTCAAAAGGATGCGTTGCCTCTCAATCAGCTACTGTATCACAAGGTGCGGCTCTCGGTTTAACAGCCAACAAGTCAAATACAAGCACTTGCGTGAATGACGGTACTATCCAGCTGATAGCAACTGGCGGAACACCTCCTTATACGTACAGTATTGATGGTGTAAACTACCAGTCTTCAAATATGTTCACAGGGCTTGGAGCTAATACTTATGTTACTTCAGTATTGGATTCAAAAGGATGTACAGGTACAGTTAATGTTACTATCAACCTTAATCCTATAACAGTAACAGCTTATGCAACTCCAGCCAGCAGCTGCGAAGGAACCAACGGTACCATCCAGTTGTTCCGCACAGGTGGTGTAGGTCCATATACTTACAGCCTGGATGGAAATACTTATCAATCATCTAACCTCTTCACCGGACTTATCCCGGGTTATTATGAAGGTTATGTGAAAGATTCAAAAACATGCGTTGGTCAGTTGATCGATATTTATGTTGGACCAGAATGCGGACAAAGAATGCCAATGGCAAAAGGAAATACAGGAAATACTGTAAAAGCTGCAATTAACAACACTGTAAAAGTTACAGCTTATCCTAACCCATCTGCTTCTGAGTTCCTGCTCAGCCTGGAAGGTTACAGTGGAAAAGTTTCCATTGTAGTTACTGACATGATGGGGCGCCAGGTTTATCAAACTGAAACAAGCGTAAAACAATTCAGGTTGGGAAATAATTTCAAACCCGGATTGTACAATGTTCAGGTTATCCAGGGAACAGAAAAGAAAAGTATCAAGATCGTAAAAGAGTAATTGATATTATTCGATAGTAAAAAGGCTGCAGTTTTTCTGCAGCCTTTTTTATGATATAGGGTTAAAAGAAAATAACGCTATTGATATTGGTTCACCTGTTACATCTCTGCAAAATATTTGTGGAAATGCGGAATGGTTTCGATGCCTTTGTAGAAATTGGCAATGTCGAATTTTTCGTTCGGGCTGTGCAGGTTATCACTGTCGAGGCCGAAGCCCATTAAAACGATCTTGGTTCCCAGTTCTTTTTCAAATAAGGCGCAGATCGGAATACTGCCACCACCACGAACGGGAATCGGTGTTTTACCAAAAGTAGCTTCAATAGCCTTCGCAGCCGCCTGGTAAGCTTTGCTTTCTATCGGGGTAATGTAAGGTTCACCGCCATGATGCAAGGTTGCTTTTACCGTTACATAATCGGGAGCAGATTTTTGCAAATGGTCTATCAGTAAACTACTGATCTTTTCTGAGCTTTGGTTGGGAACAAGCCTTGCAGATATTTTTGCAAATGCTTTGGAAGGAAGCACTGTTTTAGCGCCCTCTCCTGTATATCCTCCCCAGATACCATTCAGTTCCAGTGTTGGCCTGATACCGGTTCTTTCATTTGTTGAATAACCTTTTTCTCCCCAGAGTGCTTTTACACCCAGGTCGGCTTTGTATTCATTTTCATCAAAAGGCGCTTTGGCCATTAATGCTCTTTCTTCTGCAGATGCAACGAGCACATCATCATAAAATCCCGGGATGGTAATGTGATTGTTCTCATCGTGTAGTGATGCGATCATCTTTGAAAGGATGGTAATCGGATTGGCAACTGCGCCTCCGTAAACACCACTGTGCAGATCGCGGTTCGGACCGGTAACTTCCACTTCAATATAACTTAAACCAC
>JAFDXA010000467.1 GCA_018268185.1 Bacteroidota bacterium | reverse complement strand
GGTAAGGTAAAAAAGCATTTTTAAAAATATCCCGGAACAATTGCGGAATGTTGGGGTTTTTATCCATGCCCTGAATGGCTTCGCTGTACAGGCGCAGCAACTCAGCAGCGGTTACCTTGGCGTTAAACAAATTATCCCAGCTGTATTGAGAAAAGGGAACAACGATATCCTTTTTACGGTCACCAGGAAATTCAGGGTTGGGAATATTATAGTCAGTAAAAAATTTTGCTTTGCCTCCTAAATCAATAGCTTCTTTATCCATATCATCCATAAACTTATAGATGAGCGCAATGGTTATTTGTTCTATCTGTGCTTTAGGGTCGGGTAATTTGCCAACAAGTATATCCCGGCAATCGTCAATTCGTTTTTTGGTGGTGCTGTCTAACATAAAATAATTTAAGCGGCAAAACGGTCCAGTTTCACGTAGTCTTTAATATAAACCGGAATTACATCACGGTATTTTGGAGCCACTTCTTTAAACTGTGTAATGGTTAATGTTGGGTTTGTTTGCAGGGCGTGAAAGTCTTTGGCTTCAATAATTGTACGCACATCCTGGTCAACAATGTATGCTTTAAAAAAATATTTCAGTGCCCTTATGTTTACATCTTCTTCTGGCGGGTAAATGGAAATGAATTTATCAAACTCTTCTTCCAGCATTTCATCTTTTGATTTGAATTTTGGGATGATGCCGAATATTTTTTCCACCACTTCACGGATGGATAGTTTACGGTCTATCTGTGAAGCTTTGCGTAGTTTTTCAAGATTGAAATACTCCTCGGGTTTGTTGAATATTTCGTTTTGAATATGGCTAATTACAAAATCCCAGTTATCCAGTTCTACATTTTTGCGGATGATGTCATCCATTTTAAGCCTGTCTTCAAATTTTCGAAAGAGCATGCGGTCAATCTTCATTCCTTCCAAACCAATTTCTTCCTGCTGTAAAATGAATAATGCATCCGGCTCATGGCTGCTGTAGGTATCAATATTGATGGGACCACCACCGCCGCCCCCACCTTCCGGTGGCTTGGACAGTTTTAATTTTTCATCATAGTCAAACTTGTCTTCAAAGTATTCGCAGTTGGCAAAAAAGTCGAACAGGTTGAATGATTTCTTTTCATGCTGAATGATTTCTTCTTCACCCAGTTCATTTTTATGCTTGTATTCAAAAGTATATTTTCTTGTTCCCCGCCCTTTAATCTGTACAAAATCCGCCGGGCTGAAGATAGGCCGCATCATGCACAGGTTTAATAAGTCGGGGCAATCATATCCTGTCGTCATCATACCAACAGTAATACAAACCCTTGTTTTGCCAGACTTATAACCTTCGAGCCAGCTGGTTTTTCCGTTCAGGTTGTTATTGGTAAAATTGATGGTCATTTGTTGTGCATCCCCCACCTGCGATGTAACCTGTACAGCAAAATCAGAATTGTATCTTCCCGGAAACTTTTGTTCTGCAAAATCATTGAGTATCTCCGTTAGTTTTCTTGCATGGCTCTGGCTTACTGCAAATACAATGGTTTTACCAATTTCATTGGTGATGGGGTCTCTTAACGCATGCTCCAAAAATGTTTGGCAAAAAACACGATTGGTTTTATCGGAGAAAAATTTCTTTTCAAAGTCTTTGGAGATAAAGGTTTCCGTTTCTTCTCCCTCTTCAGTTGGTACAATTACAGCATAGCCTTCATCGCTGAGCAACTGTGTGGTTATTTCTGTACGGGCATCCAGCACTTTTGGGTTAATTAAAAAACCATCTTTTACTCCATCCAGTAAGGAATAACGGAATGTGGGTTCGCCGCTTTCACAACCGAAAGTACTGTAAGTATCTCTCAGCATCCTTCGTTCTATCTCCCTTGGGTCATTCTCTCTTACTTTTTCAATATCCACGCTTTTAAGGTAATCTTTTGGTGTGGCGGTAAGGCCAAGTTTATAGCCATGAAAATATTCAAACACAGCCCTAGCATTACCAGAAACGGAACGGTGTGATTCGTCTGAAATGATCAGGTCAAAATCTGTAGGGGTAAAATCGTACCGATACTTATTATTAAATAATAAGGATTGAATAGTGGTAACCACAATATCTGCCTTACGCCAATCGCTTTTATGTTCTTTAAATATAAAAGTGGAGTAATCGGGCTTCAGGTTATTAGTAAACGCCTTCCATGCCTGGCCCTCCAGTTCCAGCCTGTCAACCAAAAAAAGTACTCTTCTTGCATTTTGGGTGCGCAGGAATAAACGTATGATGGCTGCAGCTGTTAATGTTTTTCCGGTGCCAGTTGCCATTTCAAATAAAAAACGGTCTTTACCTTTTGAAACAGCTTCTTGTAATGCAGTAATGGCGTTTAATTGGTATTTTCTTAAAAAGCGCAGCCCGTTTGCCCAAATGAAATCTTTACTTGTTTCAATGCTTCCATTCCAGCCGGGTCTTTGTTTATAATCCGGCATTTGGACTGTTACTATATAGTCAATTTCAACAGGTTCATTTAATAAACTGTTTCTGTCGGGGTTCCATTCGTTAATAGCCGCGATTTCAGAAGGAGAAGGGAAAGCGTATATAGGCACGGGGTTCCCCTTTTTTAAATCCCAGAGATAATGAACAACGCCATTTGAGAGAATAATAAACCTGGCACCGACAGAATTTGCATATTTTCTTGCTTGTTCTTTTGCAACTAAGGGGTGCAGGCTTTCTTTTTTTGCCTCAAGTACACAGCAGGGTTTGTTATTGCTATCGACTAATAAAAAATCAAGGGAACCACTTTTTATTTCTTCATAATCATTTCCCCAGGCATCAATTTGTTGTTGAGTTATTTTGATATGATTTTCAAGAAGAATATTTGCCGGGCCTTCATCTGTATCGAAAAAGCGCCAGCCTGCATTTTGCAATAACTGGTTTATTCTTACCCTTGCTCTGGCTTCTTTACTCATATTACGGGATTACCACAAAATACGTAAATGAATTTTGTAAAACTGTTCAGTACAGGAGAATAATAGAAGATTTAAGGGAACTTTTATCTGAACTGAATAAAAAGGAAAGCCTCAAGCAGGCCTCGTGCCTCGGCCGCTATGGGACGAACCTTGGTTTTGCAAATAATATGTACATACCGGCTGTTGTACTAAAATAATATATGAAAATTACAAATTGACCTGGTAGCTGGTGCTGCGCCCCCCGGCGGCACCTGCCAATACAAAAGCCTTTAACGCTACTAACTGCTGCATGTCCCTTGTAGCCGTGGCTTTTGATGTTTTCGTAATGCCAATATATTTCCTGGCATTCATGCCTCCTTCAAAACCTTTAGTACCTTCTTCCAGCATTCGCCTGATAACGGTTAACTGGCGGTGGTTCAGTTTGTCTTTAAAGCGATCAAAAAATTTTGTTTTCTTCAAAGTAAATTCAATCTGTTCTTCTGCTTCCGTTTGTGCATTCAATGATGTTTTAATGAAATACCCTATCCAGGGCGTAATTTCATTTGATTGTTGGGCTTTTTCCAGAGAATCGTAATACAGTTTCCTGCTCGCCTCTATCGTTCTGGACAAACTTAACAGAACAGGCCTTCCGATCGTTTGCGACAATGCTTTTTCTGCTATAGCCCGGCCAATCCTTCCATTGCCATCTTCAAAAGGATGTATGGTTTCAAAATACAAATGTGCGATAGCAGAACGCACAGGGGCTTTTTTAATTTCCTGTTTTCCACCCGGAGCGGTATCGTTAAACCATTGGATAAATCGTTTCATCTCTTCAGGAACTTTTGATGATGGCGGCGCTTCATAATGCACTTTCTCTTTTCCCAATGCACCAGAAACCACCTGCATGGGTTCTTCATGGGAACGCCACTGACCAACTGCAACCCGTTTGTTTCCGCCCAGCAACATCCTGTGCCAGGCGAATAATTTTTCTTCCGTTAAAGCATCCTTGAATGTTTTGCGGACATCAATCATCAGCTCCCCTAAACCGGCCGCAGATTTATCCTTCATATTTTCCACATCATGAAGCAGGCCCAGGTTTTTTTTAATAGAAGAAAGCACATCTTTTCTGCTGGGGTATTCGCCTTCTATTTCCGAAGTCTTTATGGCTTCTGCCAATATAGTTTCAATAATCACTTCCTGCTTTGTTTCTTCCGGCAAACCTTCTAAAATGCCCGATACCCTTCCCAATTTTTCAGAGAAGATCAGCAGTTCGCCTTCCACCTCTTTTAATGAGAATTTAAACTGCCGCCAGTCTTTTAATTGCCAGTTATATGTTGCCATGAGCCGATTAATCGCTTTAATCGGCTCAAATATAATAAAAAGTATGAGCCGAATATAATAATGATTCAACTCATTTGCTGAGGAGTGTATTGGGGAAGGCCATTCGGGCAGGGAACCGCCGGCACAGAGATTTAAGCCAATTCAATAATCCATCAAGATAGGTTTATTGCTTTCTGCGATACCCCAAAGTATCCAACGTAGAAGCCAGCATAAATTTAATAGCCCTTTTACCCATAGTAGTTTTCAGGTAAGTTTCCCGGTTGCGGGCATCAATTTCAAAGCAGTAAAACTCACAAAATACCAATCGCAGAGGCCTTCGGTTGGCTGTGCTCGTATTCATACCATCATTATGCTGCTTTAAACGTTTTTCCAGGTTGCTGGTATAGCCCGTGTACAGTTGTTTATCTTTTTCAGAGAACAAAATATATACGCAAAATGGCAGCGGCATACTGGCTGTCATACTTTGATAATTTATTAATCAAAGATTTGTACAATACCGATAAACAAAAAGCGGGAAAAACCGAAATCCGATCGTTCTTTTCAGAAGTAATTGTGATGAAAAAACATTTGATTACAGATTAATCAATTAATATCCAAGCAGACCTCGTACCTCGGTCGCTATGGGGCACCCCGAAGCGAAAGGCCAAAAAAGCCTCGAGCAATTTTAATTAGTTCAATGCCATTCAGCTTTGAACATTGATTATAAAGGACTCTGTTAATAGTATTTGTTTGAATGAGAAGCCCCAAGCAGACCTCGTACCTCGGTCGCTATGGGGCACCCCGAAGCGAACGGCCATAAAAAAAGCCTTAAACAATGTGATTGCTTAAGGCCTTTCTGCTTCGGGGTGGTGTGGGGCGGGATCCCCGCCTGCGTGAAGCATTCGGGCAGGGAACCGCCGACACAAGGATTTTCAGGTTCAAAAAAAACAAAAACCCCAACATCTCTGTTGAGGTCTTCGTGGTGTGGGGCGGGATCGAACCGCCGACACAAGGATTTTCAGTCCTTTGCTCTACCAACTGAGCTACCGCACCGGGTGAACATCGAATTTCCAACAAGGAATGTAGAATTTCGAACGGGGGGCAAATATACAGGTTTTGGCTATAAATAATGGAATAGAAATGGATTTTTTCTGAAAAACAACTGCTTAATAGGCGCTTGTCAGCGTTTCGCTGCTATAATCCGCAAAGGCCCGCCGCTGCCGCCACCAATCTTCATGGGCAATGCTACCACGTAAATATTTTTTGCAGGGAGCTTGTCAAGGGCCGCCAGGTTTTCAAAACCGGGCACATTGTTTCCCATCAAAACCTGGTGTGTACGAAAATCGGTCGACTGTCCATAATCAAGGCTGGGCGTATCAAGTCCAACCGCTTTTACTTTTCTTTCCTTCACCAGCCAGTCTGCCGCTGTTGGATCAATGCCCGGGAAATGAAGTTCAGTCAATGCCTCCGGACCAACCTTTGCACTTCCGAAATATTTTTCCCGGTTCGGGTAGAACTGCCCGTACCCGGTTCGAATTAATACAATACTTCCATCCGGGATCCTTCCATTTTCTTTTTCCCATTGCTGCCAGTCTTCCACACTTACCAGGTAATCCCTGTTGGCCAATGCTTTTTGGGAAACATCAACCACAATGGCGTTGCCGGTGAGGCTGGTTAAAGGGATCTTGTCTGCCGTAAGTTTTCCGGAAGCAAAATGAATGGGCGCATCCAGGTGCGTTCCGCCATGTTCGGGCGTGCAGATGGAATAAGAGGAATAATAATATCCTTTATCCGTAAACCCGGCTGCATCGGTTGTATGCATGAATGGTTTGGTATTATTCGGCCAGTATAAAGTGGTACTGTCGAATGTATGGGAGAGATCGATCCATTCTAACTGCTCAGGGAATTTTGGCTGTTCGGCAACCCTGGGCTGCTCTTTGCATGCCGCAAGGAAGCATAGTACGAATAGGTATTTACGCATGGGGATGAAATTAGTATTTCAAGCTACTGATTTTTTGGGTTTAAAATAGAGTAATGGAGTTGTGTTTTGTGAGCCGTTTGAAAAGAAGGAAATACATGGTGCGTGAGACACGAACCATTGCGGAGAATTTTTTGTGGTTTAAAACCGGTTAAATATCGAACAGGGAGCAAGGAATGTTGAATGAAGAAGTTTACCGGCCTCATAAAAATGCCGTTAAGAAAATTGGATTGAAAGCGGAGAAATATCGAATAAGGAACAAGGAATATTGAATGAGGAAGTAATTGCCACGGAGGCAGAAAGATAATTTTCAAATTCTCATACCCATCATCAAATCTGCCCATTATCAAATTTTCGAAACCACATAGACCTATAGTTCACATAGATAAAACCCCTCACTTAAAAATCTTCACATTTTCACATTTCCTCATTTTCACATCATCATCAAATTACCCCCGATTCCCATCCTCTAAGTTTCGGAAAAACTCCGAAAGGGTTTATCAAAAACGGCTCTTTCCGGAACAAAAGTTCTTAGGTAATGAAACAGAATAATCAGTTGCCATACTCACACAAAAACTTAATCCGCATAAGCTTAAGCTGCTCCCAGTTGAAATCACTATCAGCAAGTTCTTCCTGTGCAACCTGCAATGAAGAAGTTTCACAGCTCTTGAAATAATCGATGATCTCTTCCTGCTCATACTCATCCACCATATCATTGATGGCGTAGTTGAGATTGAGTTTGGTGCCACTGGCTACAATGGTTTCCATTTCTTCCAGCAACTGATCGATGCGGAGGTCTTTGCTTTTGGCAATGGTTTCCAGCGGGATCTTTTTATCTACATTCTGAATGATAAAGATCTTATTGTTGTTGCGGTTGGCCACACTCTTCATTACAAAATCATCCGGCTTTACAATATCATATTCTTCTACATAGGCGGCTACCATATCAAGGAATGGTTTTCCATAACGCAGCGCCTTTCCTTTACTCACGCCGCTTATCTTTTCCAACTCAGCCATGCTGGTAGGATACATGGTGGCCATATCTTCCAGTGAGGATTCAAGGAAAATAACAAAGGGTGGCAGGTTTTTTTCTTTTGATACTTTCTTGCGAAGATCCTTCAGCATATCAAGCAGCTTTTCGTCTGCTGCACCGCCTTCTGCTGCTATGGCTTCGCTTTCTTCATCATCAGCATTGGCTTCTTCAAAAAGATTGTTCAATGCTATTTTGAATGAGGTCGGTTTCTTTAAAAAGGCTTCTGATTTTTTGGTGAACTTAAGGATACCGTATTCCACAATGTCTTTTTCCAACAGCTCGTGCAACAGCATCTGCCTGATCAGGCTGTTCCAGTAATGCGGTTCCTTATCGTTGCCGCTGGCAAAAACCGGCAGCTCTTCATGTCGGTACATTTTCACCTGCTGGGTGGCGTTGCCGAGTAAGATCTGCGAAACATATTCCAATGGAAAATGTTCTCCCAATGCTTTTACTGCTTTCAATACCGTTACGGCATCTTCTTTTGCTTCGATCTTTTCTTTCGGGTTGAGGCAATTATCACAATGCCCGCAACTCTTTTTATCATCATACTGTTCACCAAAATAATACAACAGCGTTTTGCGGCGACAGATGCTGCTTTCTGCATACGACACCGTTTCGTTGATCAGCTGCGCCCCCACTTCTCTTTCACTCAGCGGCTTGTCACGCATGAGGTGCTCCAGCTTGGCAACATCTTTATGTGAATAGTAAAGAATACATTTTCCTTCCAGTCCATCCCTTCCGGCACGCCCCGTTTCCTGGTAATAATTTTCTATTGATTTGGGAATGTTGTAGTGTATTACAAAACGAACATCGGGTTTATCAATGCCCATTCCAAAAGCGATGGTGGCTACGATTACATGAATGTCTTCATTCAAAAACTGGTCCTGCCTTTCTGAACGGAGTTTTGCATCCAGGCCGGCATGATAAGCTGCAGCTTTGATACCATTAGCTTCCAGCATTTTGGCCAGCTCTTCGGTTGTTTTACGGTTAAGGGTATAAATGATACCACTCTTGTTTTTATGCTGTTTGATGAAACGAACAATACTCTTGTTGGTTTGATCAAGATTTACCTTGGGTTGAATTTCATAATACAGGTTCGGCCTGTTGAATGAAGAAACAAAAATGGCCGGCTTGCGCAAGCCCAGGTTTTTGATGATATCGCTTTGCACTTTTGGTGTAGCGGTAGCCGTGAGTGCAATAACGGGAATGTTCGGGTTGATCTCATCCATCACTTCTTTCAGCCTGCGGTATTCGGGCCTGAAATCATGCCCCCATTCAGAAATACAGTGGGCTTCATCCACTGCAAAGAAAGAAATGCCGAGGGATTTGAAAAATTCAATATTGTCTTCCTTGGTAAGGGTTTCCGGCGCTACGTAGAGCATCTTGGTTTTCCCTTTGGCGAGGTCGTCTTTTACGATTTTCTGCTGGCCCTTGTTGAGGGAGCTGTTTAAAAAGTGGGCTACATCATCTTTGCTGCTATAGCTTCTCACCAGGTCAACCTGGTTTTTCATGAGGGCAATGAGCGGCGAAACAATAATGGCAACCCCATCGCAGATCATGGCCGGCAACTGGTAGCAGAGGCTTTTTCCGCCACCGGTGGGCATGATCACGAACGTGTCGGTTCCATTCAATAAAGTATTGATGATCTCTTCCTGGTCGCCTTTAAATTTATCGAATCCGAAATGCTGTTGTAATTGTTCAGTAAGATCGCGGGTTGATTTTTTAGCGGTTGGTGTTTTTCCTGCGGGCTTCTTTCCTGCAGCAGATTTTGATTTAACTGTAGCCATAACAAATTTCTCTCCTTCACATTTTTATTTATGAATCCGGATTCTGCATGCGCAAAATTTTTTCATAAAGGGGTGCGAAGTTAATTCAATATGCCCTGAAAACCAAACCAATTAAGGCTTTTGTAGGTTCTTAACATATCTTTTTACGTACTATTAAGGTACTGATTTTTTACAAACGGCGGAAAAAAATATTAATTGCACCTGCTTGATTTTTAACAGGCAACCGGCAGCGGGGCTTGCCGTTTGAGCCTTGTTTTCTGCAGGGCATCAACTCAAACAGCAGGCTGTCAATTCTTTCCTCAATTCTTTCTCATTATGGGGTATTTAAAGTAGGTTTGCGGCCTAAATGGACAGCCGCAACATCATACCCGTAGCGCTTCGCACCATTCAACTGGAAGCAAGTTCAGTGAGTGGACTGGAAGCCTTTATCAACGCCGATTTTCAGCGGGCTGTGGAACTGATCGCTCAAAGCAAAGGAAGGCTGGTGGTAAGCGGCATTGGCAAAAGCGCCATCATTGCCCAGAAGATCGTGGCAACACTCAATAGTACGGGAACGGCGGCTTTGTTTATGCACGCTGCCGATGCCATTCACGGTGATCTTGGGATGATCCTGCCGGATGATGTGGTAATGCTTATCAGCAAGAGCGGCGATAGCCCCGAGATCAAAGTGCTGGTTCCCTTACTCAGGAATTTTGGAAATACCCTGATTGGCATGGTAGGCAATACACAGTCATTCCTGTCGAAGAACAGTGATATTATACTGAATACAACAGTAAGCCAGGAGGCCTGTCCGAACAACCTTGCCCCCACAACCAGCACCACTGCCCAGATGGTAATGGGAGATGCGCTTGCTGTTTGCCTGATGGAACTCAAAGGATTCAACAGCGAAGATTTTGCCCGGTACCACCCCGGAGGCACATTGGGTAAAAAATTATATTTAAGGGTTTCTGAACTGATCGTTCACAACCAGAAGCCAGCCGTTAAGCCGGGGTCTTCTATCAAAGAGGTTATCGTAACGATCACCAAAAACAGGTTGGGAGCTGCTGCGGTAACGGATGACAATAATAAAGTACTGGGTATCGTTACTGATGGCGATTTGAGGAGAATGCTTGAAAACAACGATGCTGTCGGCAACCTAACGGCAGCAGATATTATGAGCGACTCTCCCAAAACGATAACAAGCGGGGCATTGGCAGCCGAAGCGCTGGAAGTGATGAGGGCTTACGATATCAGCCAATTGCTGGTACTCGACGATGAACGCTTCGCAGGCATAGTACACCTGCACGACCTGGTAAGAGAAGGAATTATTTAGTTTAAAGTTTCAGGTTGACAGTTAAGAAGAAAATAATTTCTGAAACCGTTCAACATATTATATAATAACGATTGCAAGCAAAAAAACAGCAAAGCTGATATGAACAAGAACCACTATGTGGCCATCATGGCCGGCGGCATTGGCAGCAGGTTTTGGCCGATGAGCCGTACCGATTTTCCAAAACAGTTCCTGGATATACTGAATACGGGAAGAACGTTGATACAATCAACATTCGACAGGTTTGCCGAATTCATCCCGGGTGAGAATATATATGTAGTTACTTCAGAAAGCTATAAGCCGATCGTAAAGCAGCAGCTGCCTGAAATGCCGGAAGCAAATATCCTCGCTGAGCCATCCAGGAAAAATACAGCGCCCTGTATTGCTTATATTTCCTACAAGTTGTATGAACTGAACCCGGCGGCTAATCTTATTTGTGCGCCGGCCGATCATATCATTACCGATACGGCGTCGTTTAAAAAAGTATGCCTCGAAGCGTTGCATTTTACTTCGCATATAAAAGCATTGCTCACCCTTGGCATCAAGCCAACCAACCCCAATACGGGTTATGGTTATATCCAGCACGAGCAGTTTTCTGTGAGCGATAATATTTACAAGGTGAAAACCTTTACCGAAAAGCCCGACAGGGAACTTGCCAAAACCTTTATTGCCAGCGGCGACTTTCTATGGAATGCCGGCATTTTCGTTTGGCAGGTGAAAAACGTGATCAACGCATTTGAAAAACTACTGCCTGAAATGCACGAGGTGTTTGATGCCGAAAAAGCAAATTTCAATACCAGCCAGGAAGCAGAAGCGATTGATAGAATTTATCCGCAATGCGTTAATATTTCCATCGACTACGGTATTATGGAAAAAGCAGACAATGTGTACGTGATCCCTTCTTCATTCGGCTGGAGTGATCTCGGAACCTGGGCCAGCGCTTATGAAAATCTTGAAAAAGATTACCTGGAAAATGCTGTTGCCGGAAACAATGTAGTGATCATTGATGCTATCAAAAACATGGTGCATGCTGATAATGATAAACTGGTACTGCTGCAGGGGCTCGAAGATTTTGTTATCGTAGATACCAAAGATGTGCTGATGATCTGCAAGAAAGAAAAAGAACAGGAGATCAAAGAATATGTGGCAGAGATCAAAAGAAGTAAGGGGGATAAATTTTTGTAGGAAATTGATAATGAGAAAAGATTAGAGTAATTCTCTTATGTGAACTATATGCCTATATGGTTTGGGTTAATTGGATAATTGGTCAATTTGGTGATGGGATGATGGATGTGGAAATATGAAAATGTGAAGATTTTTGGTGGGAGGATATTATCTCTGTGAACTCTGTGTCTATGTGGTTTGAAATAATTTGATGATTTGATGATGGGATGTGCAAGTGTGAAGATTGCTGGGATAGGATGTTTGTTTATGTGAGCTATATATCTATGTGGTCACAAGATATCTGATGACCAGGTAATTTGTACAGGCTCAACACCTTATTACCCATAATCTTAATGTATCTGCAATAAAAACGGCGTTGTTACGTTATCCCTATTCAAGTGTTAATCCATTATCAGGCAAGATGTTGTAATCTTTAGCCCACAACATTAGCAATGAATCTGAAACCGTTACTGATCATATCTGCCATCGTGCTGGCGATTCCCAATTTTATTCCCCGGGATATCAATGAACAGTTGCCGTATAACCAGGCGGAAAGGTACCACCCTGTTCTTGCCGAAATCAATTCCATCGACAAGCTTGAAAAATATGTTGACGACGAAGCCGCGATAAAAAAGATCGACATACACTCTCCCCAATACCCGCTTCTGCTGGCTTATTTTATTTCGTGCAGGTTTTACCATGGCTTCTCTCACTGGAAACTGAGTGAAAACTGGATCGCAGCTGTAGGTGAAAAAGTTACCGGCATCGGGTTATCATGCAAAGTAAAACCAGATGATATCATGAAGCATCCGGATGCGGCCTGCTCACAACAGGCGCTGGTGATGATGGAAATCCTTAAAAGAAAAAAAATCGACTACCGCAAGGTTGGTTTCCCCCATCACTATGCATTGGAAGTAAAAGTGCAGGATCGCTGGTATTATTTCGATCCGAACATGGAGCCGAAGATGAACCTTACACAGAGAATTCATGAAAACTGGAATGGCGATAACGACCTGTTGAAACAATATTACGATTCAGCCAAACACCATAATTTATCCTACCAGTTTGGCGACAAGCAAAAAGCGGCATTCGGCACCATCAATGAAATTCCGGCACAGCGACTGAAATTATTCCAGGATACAACATCCATTCTGTCAAAGATAGCCTGGTGCTTCCCGTTGATTTTTTTATTTGCTGCCAAAAGAAGCAGGCAAACAAAAGCAATTACATCGCCACGTAAACCATTTTTCTTCAAGGGGATTAAACCGGTATTTTCTGCCGGGTAATATTTCAGCAGATATTTCGAGCGCTTTTTTTCTTTATGGAGTTTACAATTAACTTCACAGGAAAACATTTCCATTGTCACCATCTATACAAAGCAAACTGCCGGCCGCAGGCACAACCATTTTTACTGTTATGAGTTCGCTGGCGGTTGAACACAAAGCCATCAACCTGGGCCAGGGCTTCCCCGATTTTCCCATGAACGACCAGCTTACAGAACTGGTAAGCAGGTCAATGAAAGATGGCAATAACCAGTATGTTCACATGTGCGGTCTGCCAGCTTTACGGGAAAGTATAGCCGCCAAATGCAACCGGCTTTACAATGCAGGAATCAACCCTGATTCAGATATTACCATTACCCCGGGAGGAACCTATGCTTTATACACAGCATTCACTGCCATATTACAACCCGGCGATGAAGTGATTTTGTTTGAACCCGCCTACGATAGTTATATTCCCAACATTACCATCAATGGGGGCGTACCGGTACCCATTTCGCTGAATGCAACTGATTACAGCATTAACTGGGATGAAGTAAAAGCAAAGATCAATAGCAAAACAAGGGCGATCATTATTAACAGTCCGCACAACCCAACGGGAGCCGTGCTTTCTCAGCATGATATTGAACAATTGAAATCAGTAGTGGCGTGCACTAACATCATCATCATCAGTGATGAAGTATATGAACACCTGATCTTCGACGACAAACCGCATTTATCCATGCTGAAATACCCTGAATTGCGGGAAAGAAGTTTTGTGTGTTTTTCATTTGGCAAAACCTACCACTGTACAGGTTGGAAGATGGGTTATTGCATTGCCCCGGAAGCCATGATGAGGGAATTCAGGAAAGTACACCAGTTCAATTGTTTTACCTGCAACAGCCCGGTACAGTATGCGCTGGCCGAATTTTTAAAAGACGAAGAGCATTACCTGCAGCTTGGAAAACAGATACAACAGAAGCGGGATTATTTTGCAGAACAGATGAAGCAGACAAGGTTTACTCCTATTCCTTCATTCGGCAGTTATTTCCAGCTTTACAGTTATAAAAATTACAGCGGGGAGCCGGAGTTTGATTTTGCAGTAAGGCTCACCAAAGAAGCCGGCGTTGCAACCATACCTGTTTCTTCATTTTATATGAAACCGGAGAACAACCAGGTTATCAGGTTCTGCTTTGCCAAAAAAGAATCAACACTGGAAGAAGCGATCAACAGGCTTGTAAAATTTGGCTAAACAGCAAATTGTTTGAGGTGGTGATCGAGATGCTTGTACATACTCATGCCCCACTGTTCGGGTGTGAAACGACCAAACATGGGATGTGGAAATTTTCCTGCAGCACCGGGGCCTGCGGTATAAAACCTGTTTACGAGTTCAACCAGTTGCTTTTTTTCCAGGGAAAAATCACGATCATCTTTAATGATAAAATTAGGGGCGGTAGGCAGGTTCTTTTTCCAGGGTTCATCATTGTATAATTTCGATTTTATCATCCAGCCGATCAGCAATCCCAGCAGCATCCGCGGCATTTTTTTATCACTCAGCGGTACTTTAAAAGCTTCCTTGCAATGCGCCAGCATCTGCGCCACTGTCATCTTTCCCCATTGGCGTTTGGCATCCGGGCCTAATCGGTTGAGCCTGCCCATTATTTCATCGTATGTTGCTTTGTCAAATAAATTTTTCATGCAAATGGAATTACCGCAAGTTACATTTTTCAGCGTGTAAAGCATCAACCGTTCCGGAGCCCTGCCCCGCCGGGTTTATTTTATTATGTCCGGCTTTGATGCTTGATTTTTGAGGATATTGCAGTATAAACTCTATTCAAATGTTCTTACTCATCATTGGCCTGATCCTTTTTATTGCATCAGTTACTGTTTTCAGGCATACGAATTCTCTTCAGCGTTTCGCAAACCCGGCACGTTTTGCAGGGATAGGTTTTGTTGCATTGTGGGCTCTGTCATCCTGCATCATACAGATCAACCCCGGAGAGATCGGTGTAAAAATACTCTTCGGAAATATTCAGAAAGATGTTTTGGGAAGCGGACTGCATTTTGTGAATCCCTTGCTGGAAATAAAAAAAATCGACATCAAAACACAGAACTATACCATGAGTGGTGTGAATGATGAAGGAGATAAATCGGGCGACGATGCGATACGTGTACTCACCAGTGATGGCCTGGAAGTAACGATAGATCTTACCGTACTGTATAGGGTTGTTGCCCCGGATGCTCCAAGATTGCTGCGAGAAACCGGCGATGATTTTAAAGACAAAATCGTGAGACCCATCACACGAACCAAAATCCGCGACAATGCTGTTTATTACCAGGCGGTAGACCTGTTCGGTAATAAGCGGGATGAATTTCAACAACGGATATATAAAAGCATAGAAGGCGATTTTAAAAGAAGAGGTTTGATGCTTGAACAACTGCTTGTGAGGAATATTACATTGCCTAATTCGGTAAAGGCTTCGATAGAATCAAAAATAAATGCAGAACAGGATGCAAAGAAAATGGAATTTGTTTTGCAGAAGGAAAAACAGGAAGCAGAACGCAAACGTGTGGAAGCCCAGGGGATATCCGATTACCAGCGAATAATCAGCGCAGGCCTAACCAGTCAGCAGTTGCAATACGAACAGATCAAAGCCATGAAAGAACTTTCATTAAGCAACAATGCAAAAATAATTGTGATGGGAAAGGGGAACAGCCCAATCATACTTGATGCAAAGGAATAACGCTGTGGAAACAACAATCATCAGAACTTTTGACAACTATATTTCTGCCAACATCATATTGGGCCGCCTGCAGCAGTCGGGCATACATTGTGTGCTGCTGGATGAATATACAGTTACGATCGACCCGATATTAACGAATGCCGTTGGCGGCATCAAGCTTGCAGTTGATAAAGAACAGGTGGAACAGGCCCTGCGTTTGTTGAACGAGTTTGATGAAGAATACCTGCGATCGGTTATCTGCCCCAATTGTGGAGGTAATAATATAATCCAGGTATCAAAACAATCTCCCGCAAATATCATCACAGCAGTACTTACCTGGCTTTTTTCAAGCTATGCGATTGCAACAGAAAAAGTGTACCAATGCCAGGATTGCGGTTACGAAACTGAAAAAATTCCCGAGAACAATACAGCGTATAATTAACCGTATGCAAAAAAGTTTCTAAACAATTAAAGATCCCTCACAACATTGGCAATCACATTCGGCCGGCCCAGCGTGTAGTAATGAAGTACGGGAACGCCGGCTTTTTTCAGTTCTTTCGATTGTGCCAGCAGCCATTCTGTTCCAACTTTTTCAACATCAGCATCTGTTTTGCAGGCGATGATCGCATTGGAAAGATCCGTAGGCAGATCAATATGAAATGTTTTGGGTAAAGTGGTAAGTTGCTTTTTGGTGTAGATCGGTTTTAATCCCGGTATGATGGGAACATCGATGCCATTTTTCCTGCAGGCATTTACAAACTCAAAATATTTTTTGTTGTCGAAGAACATCTGCGTTACCACATAATCAGCGCCGGCATCAACCTTTGCTTTCAGGTGTTGCAGGTCGCTGTCCATATTCGGCGCCTCAAAATGTTTTTCGGGGTATCCCGCCACGCCGATACAGAATTTTGTCTGCGATGTGTTTTTAAGATCTTCTTCGAGGTATAACCCCGAATTAAGATTAACCACCTGCTTCAACAGGTCTATGGCATACTGGTGGCCACCGGGTTCCGGTTCAAATGAAGTTTCATTTTTGGCGGCATCTCCACGAAGCACCAGTACATTATCAATGCCAAGATAATTCAGGTTGATGAGTGCATCTTCCGTTTCATTTACACTGAAGCCGCCGCAGATAAGGTGAGGAACGGTATCTACATTGTACTTGTTCATGATAGAAGCACAGATGGATTCTGTTCCCGGCCTTTTACGAACCACTACTTTTTCAAAAGTCCCGTCGGCTTTTTTCTTGAACACATGCTCGCTTCTGTGATAAGTTACATTTATAAATGAGGGCTTGAATTCCATCAAAGGATCAAGGTGCTGGTACAGAGACTGGATGCCCTTTCCTTTTAAAGGAGGCAGTATCTCAAAAGAAACAAGTGTTCCGGTAGCCCGGTTGATGTGGTCAATTACTTTCATTCCTGCAAAATTCCTGCAAACTTAAACAGGATGAAGTAGAAAACAATAAAGTGAAGAGAGTTTAAAGGTTTTGAAACCGAAGGAAGTTAAGCAGGCAAACAACAAAAGAACACAAAACAGTCATTTTATTTAATTATAACAATATCAACCCTTGTACAAGCCCGCATCTTAACACAATTACATTATTTTTGAATCCATAATAATATCACTTGAACCTCACCATTAAAACAAAGGACCTTGTTAAGATCTACGGAAGCCGTACTGTAGTGAATAAAGTTAGCTTTACCGTAAGCCAGGGAGAGATCGTGGGGCTGCTCGGGCCGAACGGCGCAGGGAAAACAACATCATTTTACCAGGTAGTGGGATTGATAAAGCCCGACCAGGGGGATGTTTTTCTGAACGACCTCAATATCACCAAGCTTCCCATGTACAAAAGAGCCCAGATGGGCATCGGGTACCTGCCGCAGGAAGCGAGTGTATTCCGCAAGCTGAGCGTGGAAGATAATATCATGGCCGTGCTGGAGATGACAAAACTCGGCAAAAAAGAACGGCGTGAAAAACAGGAATCACTACTTAATGAACTGAGGTTGCAGCACGTAAGAAAAAACAACGGCGATACACTCAGCGGGGGCGAAAGACGCAGAACAGAGATAGCAAGGGCGCTGGCTGTAGATCCCAAATTCATCCTGCTCGATGAACCCTTCGCCGGCGTAGATCCCATTGCTGTTGAAGACATACAGGAGATCATCGCACGGTTGAAATATAAGAATATCGGGGTGCTCATCACCGACCACAACGTAAACGAAACACTCTCGATCTGCGACAGGGCATACCTGCTCATAGATGGATCCATCTTTAAACACGGAACTGCAGAAGAACTTGCCGGAGATGAACAGGTAAGAAGATTGTACCTGGGCCGCAACTTTGAACTGAGGCGTAAGGATTACCTGCACGAACAGGCTGCCCGGTAATGGTTATTTTAAGTTTTACATGCTGAAATGCAATATATATAGCGCAATGCCTGCGAAAGGCATCAAAAATTTGCAATTCAAAATTTAAAATAACATAGGATGATTTTTTATCTTGCTGTAACATGAAGTTCCTGTCTCCCGCCATATCAAGATTAGCCCGGATGCGCCTTTGGCGGATACACAACTGGACAAACAACCCGGATGCCGCCCAGCGTGATGTACTGCAGAGCCTGGTAACAGCAGCACAATACACAGTCTTCGGTAAGCAATACAATTTCTCAAGGCTTTTTACGGTACGCGACTTTAAGAAACAGGTTCCCATTCATGAATACAGAGACCTGCAGCCCTATATCATGCGCATGATGGAAGGCGAACCGAATGTACTCTGGAACTCACCCATTACCTGGTTTGCCAAAAGCAGCGGAACAACCAGCGATAAAAGCAAATTCATACCGGTAAGCGACGAAAGCCTGCAGGACAATCATTACCAGGCAAGCAAAGACGTGCTTACCAACTACTATAAAAACTTTCCGGCCAGCGACCTGCTCACCGGCAAAGGATTGGTTGTGGGAGGATCACACCAGATAAGCCAGGTAAGTGACGACATCCAGTACGGCGATCTGAGCGCCATACTCATGCAGAATTCTCCCTTCTGGGGGCAATGGCTCCGCACTCCGGAGTTGAGTATTGCCCTGCTCGATGAGTGGGAAAATAAAATAGAAAAACTGGCGGTTACAACCGCCGATGAAAACGTTACATCACTGGCGGGCGTTCCTACATGGACCTTACTATTACTGAAGCGTATCCTTGAGATCAAGCAGAAAAAAACCATAAAAGAAGTATGGCCCAATCTTGAACTCTACATCAACGGCGGCGTTTCTTTTGTACCATACCGGGAGCAATTTGAAAAACTGATCGGAGCCCCCATCAACTACCTGGAAATATACAATGCCAGTGAAGGCTTTTTTGCTGCACAGGAAAAACCGGATGATGATGGCATGCTGCTGTTCACAGAGCATGGTATATTTTATGAATTCATGCCGGTAGAAGAATATGGTAAGGAAAACCCGAAAACGGTAGGCCTTGGAAAAGTGGAACCGGATAAAAACTATGCATTGGTGATCAGCACAACCGGCGGCCTTTGGCGTTACCTCGTTGGAGATACGGTTAAATTCACTTCACTGAATCCATACAAGATCAGGATCACGGGCAGACTGAAACATTACATGAATGCTTTTGGCGAAGAGGTGATCGTTGATAATGCAGACCAGGCTATTGCAGTTGCTTCACAAAAAACCAATGCCGTTGTAATGGATTATACGGCAGCTCCCATCTATTTTTCAGAACAAAACAACGGAGCCCACGAATGGCTTATTGAATTTGAAAAAGAGCCTTCCAATATCGAGGCATTCGTATATGAACTGGATGCGGCGCTTAAAAATGTAAACAGTGATTACGAAGCCAAGCGACATAAAAATATCGCCCTCAGGATGCCCGTGGTAAGAGTGCTGCCAGCAGGAACATTCAAAGAGTGGTTGCGGAGTAAGAATAAGTTAGGGGGCCAGCACAAAGTGCCCAGGTTAAGTAATGAAAGAACGGTGCTGGAAGACATACTTTCAATCGTTGAACATGAAGAAAAAAATATTTAAAATCTCACTGCTCGTTTTACTGATGCTCCCCATGATCGCACTTGCTCACTTCTGGGCTTTTCCTGAAGAAACACGGTGCATACTCATAAGGTTTTCAGATTTTGAGAAAAAGGAAAATGTGTATTTCAGAAAAGATTGCAGTAAAACAGAACTGGATAAACTCTTTCAACTGGAAACAACAGCAGCAAACAGGGTAAAATCGTTTTGGGGCAATAAAATCGTTTTCGATTATTCAATCATTTACTGCAATACACAAACCGATTTTAATCATTACGGCCATGTGGGTGTTCCTGCGGCAACACAACTCAAATGCGGTGCATATATCGTGTTGCAGGAAGAGAGCCTCGACAGGGATATCATCGCACATGAAATGGCCCATACTGTTCTATACAATAACATAGGCTGGTATAAAACAAAGTTCAAAATCCCAACCTGGTTTGATGAAGGCCTTGCCATGCAGGTGGATGATCGTGATTATTATTCTATCGATAGCTTACAGGCAAAACAACAGCAGGGATTAAAATTGCCGGATATCAGGAGGTATGAAAAGCCAGCAGCATTTTTTTCCGGAACAGGAGAAGAAATCATGCTTCATTTTTCTACTGCAAAATATGCAGTACATGAATGGCTCAAAACCCATTCGCTTGAAAAATTCATAGATACTATGAATAACGGAAAAGATTTTGAAGAGGCCTGGAAGCAGTAAGCAATTATTTAAAGGAGTCTTTGCCTATTTTTTTATTTTTGCTCACAACTAAAAACAGCACATGAAATTATTAGAAGGAAAAACAGCGATCGTAACCGGAGCGGCCCGCGGAATTGGAGAGGCGATCGCCTTGAAATTTGCAGCACATGGAGCCAATATCGCATTTACCTATGTGAGTGATTCCAGCAGGGATAAAGCAACGGCCCTGGAGGCAAAACTGGTATCCCTTGGCGTTAAGGCAAAAGCATACCAGAGCAATGCAGCCGATTTTTCTGCCTGCGAAACCTTTGTGAATGATGTGCTCAAAGAATTCGGAACCTTGGACATCTGCGTAAACAATGCCGGTATTTCAAAAGACAATTTACTGCTCCGCATGACGCCGGAACAATGGGATGAAGTGATGCAGGTTAACCTGAAAAGTGTTTTCAACATGACGAAGCAGGTTATCAGGCCCATGATGAAAGCAAAGGCCGGAAGCATCATCAACATGAGCAGCGTGATCGGCGAAATGGGCAATGCAGGTCAGAGCAGTTATGCTGCCAGCAAAGCCGGCATCATCGGGTTTACTAAGAGCATTGCCAAAGAACTCGGAAGCCGCAATATCCGCAGCAATGCAATAGCTCCCGGCTTCGTGGAAACCGATATGACGAGCTACCTGAAAGATGGAGAAGGGGCAGAAAAATACAAAGCCGACATTCCGCTGGGCCGTTTTGCCAGTGGTGAAGATATTGCCAATGTGGCCCTCTTCCTGGCCAGCGACCTGGGCAACTATGTAACCGGGCAGGTAATCAGCGCTTGTGGCGGCCTGAATATATAGTATGCCAGGATAATCTGTTTAAGTCCTGCTAGGCGAATACCCCAAAACCGGTTAAACAAAAAGCAAAATTTGACAATTCTTTTACACGCATCACTTGTTAATAGGCGATGCGTTTTTTTTCTTTGCACCGCAACATGCGAACCATACTTTCCATATTATTCCTCTTAACGGTTTCATTGTACGTATTGCCGGTAAAGCAAATACTGAAGGATGCTGTATGTGTAAGTGTAACAGACAGCGCTGAAAAAGTAGAAGAAGGAAAAAAGAAAGAAAAACCCGCTGAACTGTTTTTTACGAATACCAATCAACCCGTTGTTTGCGATAATAACCCGGGTTCAATGATTATAAACCACGGCAACATTCCCCAACCGTTGCTGGATGTAGAAGCACCTCCTCCCAACCGCTTCTAGAATTTACATTTTCCGCTGCCGTAAAGAACCGGCATTATTCCATTTATTCAATTACTGATTTAAACGCTATTGTTATGACAAACAAGGTAAGTCCCTTGTCGCGTATCTTCAAACTCCTCCGGGCAGAAGGTAAAGAAATAAGCTCCGTGTATTTTTTTGCTATCATGAACGGGCTCATCTTACTGGCCATACCTGTAGGTATACAGGCGCTGGTAGGTTTTGCACTCACCAACCAGGTTTCTGCCTCCATCATCATCCTGATCATCCTGATCGTGTTAAGTGTTCTTGCTTCCGGCATTATGCAGGTAAAACAGATGCAGATCATTGAAAAGATACAGCAGAAGATATACGTTCGGTATTCTTTCGAGATATCAAAAAGAATTCCGGCCATGAAACTCTCGGCAGTTGATAATTATTACCTGCCCGAACTCACTAACCGTTTCTTTGATGTTGTTACGTTGCAGAAAAGCCTGGCTAAACTCATGCTCGATTTTCCGCTGGCGATCATACAGATCCTATTCGGGTTGATACTGCTTGCTTTTTATCACCCGGTGTTTATCGCTTTTGGCCTGGTGCTGAGCATGACCATCATCGGCATATTGTATTTCTCCGGAACGAAGGGTCTTGAAAAAAGCATTGAAGAAAGTAACTATAAATATAAAACCGCCGCCTGGCTGCAGGAAATGGCCCGGGCGATCTGGTCGGTAAAATTCATCCGTTCTTCTTATTTCCTGCTTCACAAAACAGATGAACATGTAACAGCCTACCTCAATGCAAGAACAGAGCACTTCCGCATCCTGCAGATTCAGTTCAAAGCATTGGTGGTGTTTAAAACGATCATCACATCGGCTATGCTGATCGTGGGTACTTTATTACTGTTGAACCAACAGTTGAATGTTGGACAGTTCATTGCAGCAGAGATCGTGATCCTTACCATCATCAGTTCTGTAGAAAAGCTGATCGTGCGCCTCGATAATGTGTATGATGTTCTTACGTCGGTAGAGAAACTTGAGCAGGTGATAGAAAAGGAAACAGAAACCGATGGTAATATAGAATTACCGGAAGTAACAACCGGGCTTAGTATAAAGGCTCAAAATCTTTCATTTAATTATCCAACAACTTCGGCAACGATTCTGCAGGATATTTCTTTTGAAGTAGAACCGGGAGAAAAGCTCTGCATCAGCGGCCCGGAAGGCTCAGGTAAATCAACGCTGTTGAGATTGCTGGCTGGTTGCTACGATGAATTCAGCGGATCAATATTGCTCAATGATGTTCCGCTCAATAATTATAACCGCTTTTCATTGCGGAAAAAAATGGGCGTAGTACTGAACCGGCAGGATATTATTGAAGCCAGCCTGTTCGACAATCTTACCCTCGGGCAGGAAGGCGTTTCCCTGGAAGAAGTAAGAAACCTTTGCCATATCACGGGCCTTACCGCTTACATACAAACATTGAAACAGGGTTTTGATACACAGCTTTCATCAACCGGAAAAAAATTACCGGAACATGCAGCTAAGAAAATCGTATTAGTAAGAGCGCTGCTTAATCAGCCAAGATTGCTGCTGCTGGAAGAACCCTGGGCCGGACTTGAAAAAGTTTACCAGGACCGGATCAAAGAATACCTGCTCACACAGGAAAAGCAGGTTAGTATGATCATTGTAACAAGCGACGAATCGTTCATCAACAAATGTGATAAAACCGTTCTGATCAGTAAAACAGGAACGGCCTCTGTGCAAAAAAATAAATAACATGAAAACATTGAAAGCATACGGAACCATTTACAGGCACAACAAAACCAGTACGATCGGCTACTGGGCACTGGGATTATTCATCTGCCTGCTCGTTATTCTTTTTTTGCCATGGACGCAGAACATTAGGGCCAGGGGAAAAGTTACCACCCTGAGGCAGGAAGAAAGGCCACAGCAACTGAATAGCATCATTCCCGGCAGGATCGTAAAATGGTATGTAAAGGAAGGAGATTTTGTAAAAGCAGGGGACACCATTCTGCAGATAGAGGAAGTAAAGGAAGATTATTTTGATCCACGCCTGGTAGACAGAACTGCCGAACAACTCGATGCAAAAAAACAAAGCGTGCAGTATTACGAAGGGAAAGTGCAGGCAACTGCTGCGCAGCTCAATGCATTGTCGGGCAACAGGTCTGTTAAACAGCAACAGCTCGAAAACAAGATCAGGCAGTTGAAAATAAAACTGGTAAGCGATAGTGTTGAAAGTATTGCTGCTGCAAACGAATTCCGCATTGCAGAAAAGCAAATGAAAAGACAGCAGGCGATGTACGATAGCGGACTTGTTTCCCTTACCCAACTGGAACAACGGAACCAGGCTTTTCAAAATGCAGTGGCAAAAAAGATCAGCACAGAAAATAAATTTACCAATACCCGGCAGGACCTGGCCATTGCAGAAGCAGAAAGGGATGGCATCAACCAGGATTATGCAGAGAAGTCGTCTAAAGTACAGGCAGACCAGTTTCAATCCCTCTCGCAGATAGCCGGAAGCCAGGCCGAAATCGCTAAACTCAAAAACCAATACAGCAATTATACTATAAGAAGCGGCATGTATTTCATAAAGGCGCCGCAGGATGGCCAGGTGGTAAAGGCCCGAAAAGCAGGTATTGGTGAGATCATTAAAGAAGCAGAGATGCTCGTGGAGATCGTTCCTGCCGGGGCTGATTTTGTAGTAGAATTATTTATTGAACCGATGGATATGCCCCTGGTGTCGCTAAAGCAGAAAATAAGATTCCTGTTTGATGGTTTCCCGGCCATTGTTTTCAGCGGATGGCCGGATGCTTCTTACGGAACATTCAGCGGCGAAGTGATCGCAATCGAAAATACGCTGAGCCAGAACGGAAAATTCAGGATACTGGTACAACCGGATCCAACAGATAAAAAAAGATGGCCCCGTGAGCTGCGTATAGGAACAGGTGCATCAGGTATTGCCCTGCTCAAAAATGTACCGGTTTGGTATGAACTGTGGCGGAACATAAATGGTTTTCCGCCGGATTATTACAAAGCTTCAGAAGAAATAAAAAGTAAATAAAAACGATGAAAAGAATTTCGGTTATCACATACTGCCTGTTGTTCAGCATCAACAGTTTTGCAAACGACAGTGTAAAAGTGTTTTCTTTCAGAGACCTGCTGTCTGTTGTAAAAACGCAGCACCCGGTGGCCCGCCAGGCCGGTATTAAAGTGGATCTGGCAAAAGCGAACCTGGTAGAAGCGAGAGGAGGCTTTGACCCGGTGATGGGCTTTGATGCCTACAATAAAACTTTCGATGGAATTGATTATTACAGGTTCAATGGAACACAACTCAGCATTCCAACCTGGTATGGCATTGAAATACAGGCTGGCATTGAATACCTGGCCGGTTCAGCAACCGATCCGCAGGAAACAACCGGGCAAACAAGTTATGCGGGCATCAGCATTCCGCTGGCAAAAAACCTGCTTATGGATAAGCGAAGGGCTGCTTTGAAACAGGCGAAGATCATGGTGAATGCTTCTGAACAGGAAAGATTAATGATGTTGAACAGCCTGATGATGGAAGCTGCTTCGGCTTATTGGGAATGGGTGAAATGCTATTTTGAATACAAAACGATCACGGAAGTAATAGAGCTGAATAAAAAAAGGATCGACCTGGTAAAAACATCTTTCCTGATAGGTGAAAGAGCAGCGATCGACACCACGGAAGCCATCACTCAGTTGCAGCAATTTGAATACTTGAGCAATGAGGCGCTGGTTAGCCTTCAGAATGCAAGACTGAACCTTGGAACCTTTCTCTGGAAAGAAAATAATATACCCGTGCTGCTGCCGGATGATGTAGTGCCGGATAAAAAAATTGAACAACTGGCAGAGGAGATCGTATTCCCCGACCTGCAATCATTGCTGTCTGCTGCAAAGCAAAACCATCCTGAGCTTAACATCTACAGGAATAAATTAATGGTGCTGCAGGTAGAGAAGAAACTTAAATTCCAGGAGCTGCTTCCAAAGGTAGACCTCAAATACAACCAGCTAGGCAAAGGGTATCAACTGGCTTCAACCATTAACCAGTCGGTTTTTGATAATAATTATACAGCGGGCATCAGCGTACAGGTTCCGCTTCGCCTGAGCAAGGGCCGGGGAGAATACCGGGAAGCAAAACTCAAGATCAATGAAACCGGTTATGAGCTGGCCACCAAAGAGAACCAGGTTTTAAACAAGGTAAAGTCATACTATAACCAACTCGTGAATTATAAGAACCAGGCTAACCTGTTGCAGAAAACCTACGCCAATTACCTGAAGCTGCAACAGGCAGAAGAAACAAAGTTCTTTGCCGGCGAGAGCTCACTGTTCCTGCTCAACAGCCGGGAAACAAAAAGCCTCGAAATGCGGATCAAATTAATTGAAACCGTAACGGGCTTCAATAAATCAGCTTATACATTGCAATGGGCTACCGGGGAACTTCACAAACTGTAAAGCTGCTTCTCTGAAACAAACCATTATAAACAGCGCCGCATGAAATCATAACGAAACCTTAAACAAAAGGCTGATCGACGGAATAATGACAACAAAATGACCTCCGGGTATTTCATAGCCCGGTATTGAATGTTATATTTGCAGCACTTTATATGAAGGGTTGTAAGAAAATAAGAACATCATTACCTAAAATACTCTCGGCAACATTCATGTGTTGCTGCCTGTTCTTTTTAACCGGTGTAAACTTCATTGTTTTCCCACAGGTTGAAAAGAAGAATGCAGTAGCTTCCAATATGGCCGGGAAATCAGATGATGATCCCTCTGCACCGGTAGAAGAAAAATCATCCGGCAATAACAGTGTAAATATCCAGGAAGAATATATTCACGAAAAGCACTGCCTGGATGAGTTGGCTGATATAGATAAACTCGTTCACGTACAGGTTCCGCATACAGAAGAACTACAGGTTGTTCACTACGAACTCCTCTCTCCTCCCCCCGAATGCTGATTTTTCATTCACTGTTTAATTAATGTGCAGCAGGCCGGATGGGTTCTGTTGTACAATGGTAAATTCTATTTCAATTGATATGGGCTTTTGCCTGTGTTGCAGTAAAGCTATCAGCAGGCAACGCTGCAGATCCATGAACTCATTTAAACAAACGATTTGATGAAAAAATATATTCAGCATCTTGGCTCGGATATTCCGTCGGCCATAGTGGTTTTTTTAATTGCCATTCCCCTTTGCCTGGGAATTGCAGTTGCAAGTGGCCTTAACGAATTCAGTGGTATCATTGGTGGTATCGTAGGAGGTATTGTAGTGGGAATCATCAGTGGTTCACAACTCAGTGTTAGCGGACCGGCTGCCGGCCTCACAGCCATCGTTGCAGCAGCAGTATTAAAACTTCCTGCAGTGGAAGCCTTCTTTCTTTCAGTGGTACTGGCCGGTATATTTCAGTTGCTGCTGGGAATTTTTAAACTGGGTGTGATCGGGGATTATGTTCCCAACAGTGTTATCAAAGGAATGCTGGCAGCGATCGGTGTGATTCTTATACTCAAACAATTACCACACCTGGTGGGATATGATAAAGACTTTGAAGGTGATGAAACCTTTATACAGTTATCAGGTGAGAACACGCTTTCATCAGTACTGAATTCAATCAATTACTTAACCCCGGTTGCTGTTTTGATCGGCTTTGCAGGCATCGCTATCCTGGTTGTTTATGAAATGAAATGGATCAAGAGTAAAAAATTCTTCCAGATCATTAATGGCCCGTTGGTGGTGGTTATTGTAGGAATACTGATCAACAGTTTCAGCAATGGCCTTCCTTCATCATACCTGCTTAGCCCGGATCAGCTGGTAAAAATTCCGGTTGCCAATTCTGCTGCTGAATTCTTTTCTTTTTTCCGTTTGCCAGATTGGTCGTTCATCAGCAATGCAGAGGTTTGGATAACAGCCGGCACCCTTGCCCTTGTTGCTTCCCTCGAAACCTTGCTTAGTTTAGAGGCCGTTGACAAACTGGATCCTTACAAAAGAGTTTCGCCAACCAACCGGGAACTCG
>JAFDXA010000466.1 GCA_018268185.1 Bacteroidota bacterium | reverse complement strand
GCAACAACAATCATAGAAGTAGGCCCACGTGAAGGAGAACAATACATACATACCGAAGATATCCTTGCCGCCATTAAGCAACACGAAAAAGAACTGGCTGTTGTTTTGTTCGGTGGCGTGAATTATTACAGCGGCCAGGTGTTTGATATGAAAACGATCTGCCGGGCTGCACATGATGCCGGTGCTTACTGTGGTTTTGATCTTGCACATGCTGCCGGTAATATTCCATTGAAACTGCACGCATGGGATGTTGACTTTGCATGCTGGTGTTCTTACAAATACCTCAACAGTGGCCCCGGTGGCGTGGCCGGCGCTTTCATTAATAAGAAACATACCGGCAATAAAAAATTAGTACGGCTTGCCGGCTGGTGGGGACACGACAAAGAGAATCGTTTTAAAATGGAAAAAGATTTTGATCCGATCCCCACGGCAGAAGGATGGCAACTGAGCAATGCTCCGGTATTGAGCATGGCGGCACATAAAGCTTCGCTTGATATTTTTAAGGAAGCCGGTATGGAGAACCTTTTTGCCAAAGCAAAACTGTTAAGTGGTTATCTTCATTTTGTGCTGGATGATATTAATCAGTCCTGTTCAGAAAAAGTAATTGATGTGATTACACCTGCCAATGAATCAGAACATGGTTGCCAGGTTTCAATGCTGATGCTGCGAAACGGCAAACAGGTTTTTGAAACACTGAACAAGGCAGGCGTTATTGCCGACTGGCGTGAACCGAACGTTATCAGGATTGCACCGGTTCCTTTATACAATAGTTTTGAAGATATTTACAGGTTTGGAGAAATAATAGCCTCATTCCTGTCTAAATTATAAAGTTGCAAACTCCGTTTCCCGCCAGCTGCAAATGACAACAGGAAACGTGTGAACAGGCAACATCACATAAACCTGAATCAATAAAACATGAAAAAAGAAATCACCATCATTGGAGCTGGCCTGGTAGGTTCGTTACTGTCGATTTATCTTGCCAAACGCGGCTATAAAATAACCATGTACGAACGCAGGCCCGATATGCGTAAAGCATCCATCAGCGCCGGCAAATCCATCAACCTGGCGTTGAGTGATCGTGGCATCAAAGCGCTTGAAGAAGTGGGCATCATGGATGAGATCAAGAAAATAGCCATCCCCATGCATGGCAGGCAAATGCATATTGCTGACGGGAATACACCATACCTCGCCTATGGCCAGGAAGGACAATTCATAAATTCTGTTTCAAGAGGCGACCTGAATAAAAGATTGATGGACCTCGCTGAAGCGCATGGTGTTACCATCCATTTCAATAAAAAATGTAACAGCATCGACTGGAATAACAACAGCATCACATTTGAAGATGCTGAGACCAATGAGATCTCCGTTGTTCATTTTGAACTGGCATTCGGAAGTGATGGCGCTTATGCTGCTTCAAGGCATACACACCAGATGCAGCACGACCGTTTCCAGTATTCACAGTATTATATCGACTTCGGCTATAAAGAACTGACCATTCCCCCGGGAGAAAACGGCGAGTTTTTGCTCGACAAACATGCACTGCATATCTGGCCAAGAGGAAATTATATGCTGATAGCGCTTCCCAATACGGATGCCAGTTTCACCTGCACATTGTTTTTCCCTTTTGAAGGAAGGGTTTCCTTCAAAGCGCTTGACAGCAGGGAAAAAGTGCGGGAATTTTTCGACAAGACCTTTACCGATGCATCAAGCCTCATGCCTACACTGGAAGAAGATTTTTTCCAGAACCCAACCTCAGCATTGGTTACGGTTAAATGCTTCCCGTGGGTTCGGGATGATAAGTTTGCCCTGATCGGCGATGCCGCTCATGCCATCGTACCGTTTTTTGGCCAGGGTATGAATTGTGGATTTGAAGATTGTTCGGTATTGAACAGCCTGGTAGATAAACATGAAGACAATTGGGAATTGATCCTGCAGGAGTACCAGTATCTGCGCAAGCCTGATGCTGATGCCATTGCAGAACTGGCGCTGAATAATTTTATAGAGATGCGTGATAAGGTTGCAGATCCGAAATTCCTGTTACAGAAAAAGATCGAGGCCCGTTTCACAGCAAAATATCCCGACAAATGGCTGCCGGCTTATTCGCAGGTTACTTTCAGTCCGCACATACGCTACAGCCAGGCGCTCATCAACGGCAGCAGGCAGGAAGCCATTATGCAGCAGGTAATGACCTTACCGGGGATAGAAGAAAAATGGGATTCACCTGAGGTTGAAAAAATGATCCTCGACAAACTGAATTAACATGTACAAACTCCCCTATTTTACAGAACAGGATACGCAAGCTGTGATCAGTTTCATGAAAGCCAATCCCTTCGCTATAGTAACTGGCATCGGCAATGAATTTCCTGTAGCTTCTCACCTGCCGCTGCATTTTGAGAACAGGGAAGAAAAAATATTTCTCACGGGCCACCTGATGAGAAATACGGATCATCATAAGGCATTTGAAAAAAACAATAACGTACTGGTGATCTTCAACGGGCCACATTGTTTTGTATCTGCCGAATGGTATAAAAACCCGGCTTCGGGAAGTACCTGGAATTACATGACCGTTCATGCAAAAGGAAAAATTCATTTCCTGGATGAAGCAGGCACCCGGAAAGCTGTAAATGACATTACTGATAAATATGTTGGGAAGGATAAAGTTGCATCATTCAACAGGCTGACCGATGATTATATCAACAGCATGGTAAAAGCCATTGTTGGTTTTGAAATTGAAGTTTTGAGTTTCGACAATGTTTTTAAACTGAGCCAGAACCGGGACATTGAAGAACGCAGGCACATCATTCAGAAGTTAAGAGAAAGAGGTGATATGCAATCGATGGCCGTAGCTGAAGAAATGGAAAAAAAATTGACAAATGGGTAAGGGAAAAGGTGAACAGGAAATTTTTCATTCATCAACAATGAGCTGGTAATATTTAAAAGTTCAATTAATATTCATGCATCGTAACGTTTTAATACAATCCATCCGGGATAAAAAATCATTTCTCTGCGTAGGCCTGGATACTGACCCTTCAAAAATACCGGCTCATCTGCGCAATAACAGTAACGCGGTATTTGAATTCAATAAAGCGATCATTGATGCTACCAAAGACCTCTGCGTGAGTTACAAGATCAATACAGCTTTCTATGAGGCAATGGGAACAAAGGGTTGGGAAGCAATGGAACAGACCGTTGATTATATCCCTACTACTCACTTTAAAATTGCAGATGCAAAACGCGGAGATATCGGCAACACATCCTCTCAATATGCACGGGCCTTTTTTGAAACACTGAATTTTGATGCAATCACCGTTGCTCCTTATATGGGTGAAGACAGTGTTCGGCCGTTTCTTGAATATGAAGACAAATGGACCATTGTGCTTGGATTAACGAGCAACAAAGGAGCAGATGATTTTGAAATGAAACAACTCGCCAACG
>JAFDXA010000465.1 GCA_018268185.1 Bacteroidota bacterium | reverse complement strand
ATCCTGCAATGGCCAGGTAATACCGGTTATTATAGACATACGCCTGCATACGGAAATAAATTCCGTCTTTTTCTGACAGCATCTCAAATCCGGGAATAGTTCCCCTGGTTATTCGCTTTTGAGAAATACTTTTGAATTCGCCCGACGAATAATTTTTCTGCATCATTTCCAGTGCCTCTTCAGGATCCCTATCGGAAGCAAACACACTGGTGGTCATATAAAAATTACCGGCGGTGAGGTCGGCGCATATTTTAAATTTTATCTCTCCGCCATACAGGTCCATGTTAGAAACCCTTCCCGGAACGTTCACAGTGTAAGTACTGTCTGGATCAACAAAATTCACCCAGGGTATTTCCTTTGCCTCATATTTATATTTATCCGGGTTTATTTTTTTTGATGAAAAAACAGGTGTTACATCGAAGCCTCTTTTCATTAACAGCGAAATGACGCCTGAATCACCCGGAAGATGTGCTGCTCCGATCGCAAAAAAGCAGGTGCGGATGCGCATAATGCTGTCGATCCTGCGAGCCATTTTATTATTCCTGTTCAGCAACAGGATGTTTCTTTGTTCCTGGGGGCCGGTAGAACTGATCCTTTCAATTTTGTCGATATCCTGGTCGATGTATATTTCAACCATATTGTCAAGCGACTTCTTCCTGTCGTTATCTGTTTCCTTTAGGTAGTCAACAATGTTTATGTCCTTCCCCAGTTCATCTTTAATATTGATCTGGTCATTTACATCTTCTATTCCCCCAACCCACTTACCTTGTTTGCGGGCTATGTCATAGAGATACAGGTCCATGAAGGTTTTCATATCATCCTTCTGCCTGAATTTATAATACCAGCCTTCTCTTTCTTCGATCAGTTTTCTCCGGGTTATCTTATTGGCTGGCATTCCGAATTTCTTTTCAAGTTCGTCAGAAACACTGTCGTATTTTTCTTTGTCCAGTATCTTGCGAAGCAGCGATGTTGTATCGGCAGAGAACAAACGGCTAAAAGTTGAATCCATCATATCATTGGGATCTATTTCCATGGCAAATCCATCTGTAGATTCAATGCTGTGGTAAACAGAATCACCGAAATAAAAAAGTTTCCTGTTATAGAGATGCATGGTTCCGTAGAGGTAGGATGGCTTCTGCAGACCATTACCGGAAATACGCCAAAGCAGTGTTTGCCTGCTTTGCTGTTGAGCATCCGCTGTTGTTACAATGAAAAGCGGGAGCATTAAAAAAAGCAGGTAGTAGCGTTGCTTCATGTGAATTGATATTTAGGATTCCCCATTCAAAACTTCCAGCAGCTTTGAACATGCATCCCGGATATCGCTATCGCTGATATTTAATGGAGGAGCTATGCGCAAAGCCTCTGCTGCAAAAAGGAACCAGTCGGTGAATATACCTTTTTCAATAAGAGTGTCAATGATTCTTTTATTTGTTTCAAAGCTGTCGAAATATACAGCTATCATCAGGCCCCGACTGTTTACTTTTCTTATAAGAGGATGTTTGAGCAGTGAAAGAAACAGTTGCTCTTTTGTATTTACCGATTCCACTATTTTTTCCTGCAGCAATACTTCAAACGCAGCCAGGCCAGCGGCACAACTTACCGGGTGGCCGCCGAAAGTATTGATGTGGCCAAGCACCGGATCATGTGTGAGTGCATCCATGATCTTTTTATCTGAAACAAATGCACCCAATGGCATTCCACCTCCGACGGCTTTGCCGAGCAGAAGTATATCCGGCACTATATCAAATTGTTCGAAGGCCCATAGGCTGCCGTTTCTTCCAAAACCACATTGTATTTCATCCAGCACCAGCAATGTTCCGGTTTGTGTACAGCGGTTACGAAGCGCTTTCAGCCAGGCCGGGTCGGGAAGATTCACACCAGCTTCAGCCTGTATGGTTTCAGCTATTACGCAGGCAGTTTCGTGGGTGATATGCCTGAGATCACCTGTATTATTATAGGTGAGCTGCGTAATCCCCGGCAGCAATGGCCTGAAAGCCTGTTGCCAGTATTCACTGCCCATGACACTCAATGCGCCTTGCGTACTGCCGTGATATGAATGTTTAAAGGAAATGATCTGTGTGCGGCCCGTGTAGCGCTTGGCAAGTTTCATGGCGCCTTCTGTAGCTTCACTGCCACTGGCAGTATAAAATACAGCATTTAATGAAGCGGGCAGGTATTCTGTAATTTTTTTTGCATACAGTACCTGTGGGTTCTCTACAAGTTCACCATATACCATGATGTGCATGTAATCATCCACCTGCTTTTTGATGGCTTCCACTACTTTGGGATGGCGGTGCCCAACATTGCACACGCTGATGCCGGCAATGAGATCAATGTATTTTTTCCCATCTGCATCCCACATATAACTGCCTGCCGCTTTTACGATATTGAGGCAAAGAGGAGCCTGTGATGTTTGGCCTACATGATCCAGGAATAGCTGGCGGGTGTTCATGAATTAATCTGAATGTTGAATGTAAGAAAAAGCCTTTTCAGTTTGCAAGATATTGAATTGATGATAATGATATGGAGTACAAGTGAGTGACACAACGATGCTGCTATGGAAAACAGCTGCCGGCAACAAAATCAATCTGTACCTTCGTTTTATCAACAAAAATATAAACCATGCCAGTAATTCTGCCGGTAAACGGTGTTAGTCCGCAAATGGGACAGGATTGTTATGTAGCCCCCAATGCCACCATTGTAGGAGATGTACAGATGGGCGACCAGTGCAGCGTCTGGTTCAATGCTGTTGTAAGGGGAGATGTGAACAGCATACGTATTGGTAATAAGGTAAATGTGCAGGATGGGGCTGTTATTCACTGCACTTTTGAGCGTACCCAGGCCATTATCGGAAATAATGTTAGCATCGGACACAATGCAATCGTACATGGGTGCGTTATAGACAATAATGTGTTGATCGGGATGGGTGCCATTGTGATGGATAACGCCCGGATCGGAAGCAACAGCATTATCGCCGCTGGCGCCGTGGTACTGGAAAACACGGTAGTAGAACCCGGAAGCATCTATGCAGGGGTTCCGGCAAAAAAGGTAAAAGACGTAAGCCAGGAACTGATCCATGGAGAGATAAACCGGATTGCTGAGAACTATATCAGATACAGCAGTTGGTTCAAAGGCTAAAAGCCTCTATTAACAGGAGTTTTAGCTTTTTACTCAAAAGTTTATCTATCTTTAAAACATGAAAAAGATACTATTAGCGCTCTCGGTTACAGTTCTGCTGAACAGTTGTTTTATCTTCCAGAAGAAAGAAAAGTACGGTTGCCCCAGTAATGGGCGTAATATAGGTGCAGAACGAATTGCTGCCGGTGATGAAAAGGCCATCAAAGCGAGTAAGAAAGCGAAGTACAAAGGACGGAAGAGTTACTGATGGCTGATCGATCAACCAGGATTTACCCTCAACCACAATAAAACCTATATCTATGTGTTATGAACTAAAGACCAACTCGGGCGGCACTGAAGCCGTAATCGACGACAATTGCGGTATCTCTAAATTTTACGCCATTGCAAACACCCTGGCCGATCGCCTGAAAGTTAAGTTCCTCAACCAGATCGATGATGCCGACACCCTTGACTGGGACTTTAAATACAAAGACCAGTTTCTCACACTGCATTACAATATCTTCAATGGTGTGAGCATTTACCCACAGCAATCCACTTCCGGCAAGGGGGAAAATAAGATTGTGATGGAAGTTGCGCATTTCCTCCAACGCCAGGCCTATTAACCGATAGTTACCTGGAAGCTATATAATTTGAAAAGTTGAATGACACGGCATCTACGTATGTCGTGTCAGTAAGGCTTTGTTTCAATAGTATCCAGGATATTCATGTAGCTAACATAGCGTTCTACGTGAATTTTCCCTTCGTTCACAGCCTTCTTGACAGCGCAGCCCGGCTCTTCCCGGTGCATACAATTATTAAACTGGCAGTCGTTCATAACGGCCCTCATCTCCGGCAGGTAGTGGGCCAGTTCCTGTTTCGATATATCTACAAGCCCCATTTCCCTGATTCCCGGTGTGTCGATCACTTTACCACCAAAAGGAAGGTCAAACATTTCGGCAAATGTTGTTGTATGAAGACCTTTACCGCTCCAACCGCTCACTTCCTGGGTACGCAGGGCCAGTTCCGGAAATATTTCATTGATGAAGCTTGATTTACCAACACCCGAATGCCCACTTAGCAGGGTGATCTTGTCTTTCAGCATTGCTTTCACTGCTTCAACCCCTTCATGCTTTTCAATACTCATGAGCATGATGCTGTAACCGATCGGCTCATAGATCTCTTTTGCCAGTTCAAATTTCTCGAATTCCTTTTTACGGTACAGGTCGGCTTTGTTGAATACAATGATAGCCGGAACATGATAGGCTTCTGATATGATGAGAAAGCGATCAATAAAACCGAAGGATGTTTTGGGTTCTTTCAGTGTAGCGAAGAGGAGTGACTGATCTAAATTGGCTGCTACAATATGATGTTGATTCCGGTTATGAGGTGATATCCTGTTGATATAATTGCGACGATCACAGATGGTTTTAATTACAGCATTGGCTTCATCTTCTTCCATCTCAATTTCCACTATGTCGCCAACAGCTACAGGGTTGGTGGATGTGATACCATCAATCTTGAATTTTCCTTTCATGCGGGCATTGAAAAACCTACCCTGCTCATTCTTCACAGTGTACCAGCTACCGGTAGATTTGTAAACGACTGCCTGCATATTTAAACTTCAGCAAATGTAATTATAAAACGCTGTGTAATGTTTTAAAGTAAAAGGATGAGAAAGAGATCAGGGGAATTTTCTGAATAAGGTATAATTCAGCACCACTTCCAGTAAGAGGAAGAAAAGCGCTCCAACAACAAATGGAAAAAATTTGTCCTCGAACCGAACACTGTTCACGAGTTCTACTTTTGATTTTTCCAGTCCATCAATATTGCGATAGATCGTTTTGAGACTTTCATCATCACGGGCACGGAAATATTGCCCGCCTGTTTCAGTTGCGATCTCCTTGAGCAGTTTCTCATCGATCGAAACTTTTTCATTCTGTATTACAACACCCAGTGCTGTGTTGACGGGCTGAGGTGCATATCCATCAGAACCAACGCCGATGGTATATACCCGCACGCCAAATGCTTTGGCGATTTCCTTTGCTGTTTTGGGATCGATCAATCCGCCGTTATTTTCACCGTCGGTAAGCAGTACAACTACTTTTGATTTTGAAGTACTGCTGCGAAGCCTGTCTACACTTGTTCCCAGCCCTGATCCTATCGCCGTTCCGTCTTCCAGCAATCCATTTCGGATATTCTGTATGGCAGACACCAATACATTATGATCTGTTGTGAGCGGACATTGGGTAAAACTTTCGCCAGAAAAAATAACAACCCCGATCCTGTCGGTAAGTCTTTTATTTACGAAATCGATCGCTACATTCTTGGCTGCCTCAAGCCTGTTGGGTGAAAAATCCTGTGCGGTCATACTTCCGCTAACGTCGATGCAGAGCACTATATCGATACCCTCACCTTCTGCATGCTGTTCAGCATTTTGAGTCTGAGGTTTTGCCAGTGCCACTATCACCAGCGAAATACACAACAACCGGCACACAAAAGGAAAATGCCTTAAGTAATTTTTCCAGGTTTCCAGGCCTTTTGCTCCAATACCTGATACAGCTATGGAAGAAGTACTTCTATGGCCCCTGGATATATACCAGTACAGCAATATTGGGATGATGATAAATAACCCGAATGCAAGTGGCTGCCCAAAAATGATATCGTTGAAATAATCAAACAGCAATTTATTGGTTGGCTTTTGTTTGTTTTTCGATCAGATCAATTACCTGCTTTACCTGGCTTAACGATTGCTGCGCTTCACCTTGTGCAGGAATAAACCGGGCAAATTTTACAGCATCGGCACTTCGCAATGCTGCTGCAGCGGTTGAAACAAGTTCACCATTGTCTACATGGTCTTTCAGGTATAGCAAAATATCCCCGGTTGTTTTGTTCATCATATCTCGCGACAGTTTGCGACTGTAGTATCTCCGGAATATATCACTCAACTCACTGTAATAATTTTTAACTATCATTCCATCCTGTTCATTGTAAGCAGGTAATTTTTGTAATGCCTGCATAGCTTCTTCGTACGCACTGAGCGATGACTGGAATAACGGCTTTGGTTTGCTCTTTCTTTTACGGATGTACCAATAAAGCAGCAATCCGATGATCAATGCCCCCAATACAGCAGCAGCTACATAGTACCAGAAATAATCTTCCACTGTAACTTCCATGATCGGCTTGATGTCACGCAGTTCACCGGTGCTGTCTGCCGGCGAATATCCTACATTCACCAGCAGGGAATCAGTCATAAATTTCTGTGAACTGTTTGGCTTCTCAACCAATACTTCAAAGGAAGGAATATGCCAGGCTCCGGAATCAAAGCTGGTGAAGATGATCTTTTTATGTACAATAAAATACTTTCCGTTATTGCTGCTGTCGAAATTTTTATTTTCGATCACTTCAAAATGGGGAATGGTATCCGGTATGCGGAAATTGATGCCATAGCCGGGAGCAGGCAGTATCACCTGCAGGTCGTATTGCAACTGTTCGCCGATAAGAATGGTGCCTTTATCAATCTTAACTCCTACTGATTGCGACTTTGACTGTAATACTGCCATGCAGAAAAATAACAGTCCGAAGAAACGATATGTAAACTTTGTGATAGAGATAACCTGCTATTTTCTTTTTAAAAAAAACTTCTGCAATACTTTCACATAATCTTCATCGGTACGCACATGCAAAAGATCTGCACCGGCCTTCCGGAAATACCTGATACAGGTTTCTGTTTGCTGAAAAAAATGCTGCTGATAATTATACCGCACCATCGCATTACTGCTGTCTACGAGTTTCATTTCACCTGTTTCCGCATCTTCTAACTGGAGCAAACCAGCTGCGGGAAGCTGCATATCCATTTTATCATAAACTTTTATACCGATCACATCATGCTTTTTGCCGATCACTTTCAGGTCGTTGTCGTAGCCTGTATCCAGGAAATCACTCAACAGGAAGGAAATACTTTTCTGCCTGGTTGTATTGTTGAAGTACCTGATAGCAGCATCAAGGTTGGTGCCCCGGGTTTTCGGCTCTACAGTAAGCAATTCCCGAACAATGTATAATGCATGTGTTCTTCCCTTTTTAGGCGGAATGTATTTTTCAATTTTATCGCTAAAAAAAATAACACCTACCTTATCATTGTTTGTTACGGCACTGAAAGCCAGTACAGCAGCGATTTCTGTGATCAGTTCCTTTTTTCTTTTGCCAACGGTACCGAAAAGATTACTGGTGCTGGTATCAATGAGGAGCATTACGGTAAGTTCCCTTTCTTCTTCAAATAGTTTTGTAAATGGATGAGAGAACCGGGCGCTCACATTCCAATCGATAAAGCGCACATCATCACCTGCAGTGTATTCCCTTACTTCGCGAAAGCTCATTCCCTTTCCTTTGAAAGCAGAATGGTATTCACCTGTAAAAAGATGCGTGGTGATCTTTTTACTTTTTATTTCCAGCTCCTTTACTTTCTTAAGCAGTTCCGTTGTTGAAACAGGTTCACCGTTCCCGCTACGGGGTTGGGCTGATGCGACTGGTTCAATATTTTTTTTTCTTCCGAACAAGAATGGAGATGATTGTGATGTTGGAAAACAAGGTTGAAAGCTTACGGCACGCTAACAGCCTTCAGTATCTCGGTGATAACCTCTTCTACGTTTACGTTTTCAGCTTCCGCTTCATACGTAAGCCCGATGCGGTGACGGAGTACATCTTTGCAGATGCCACGAACATCTTCCGGTATCACATAGCCGCGTTTGTTGAGAAATGCATGTGCCTTGGCCGCCAGGGAGAGATTGATACTGGCCCTGGGGGAACCTCCGAAGCCGATGAGTGCCTTTAATTTAGAAAGGTTGTATTTTTCAGGGAAGCGTGTGGCAAAAACAATATCAAGAATATAGTTCTCTACTTTTTCATCCAGGTAAACCTGCCTTACCAGGTCTCTTGCAGTTATGATCTCGGTTGTTGAAGCAACAGGATTAATAGCCGGTGAAGCATGGCCAATGGTATTCTGGCGGATGATCAGTTGTTCTTCAGATTTAGATGGATAATCAACGATCACTTTCAGCATAAACCTGTCTACCTGTGCTTCAGGCAGCGGGTAAGTACCTTCCTGTTCTATCGGGTTCTGTGTTGCCAGTACCAGGAATGGTTCCTGTAATTTATAGCTCGTGTCGCCAATGGTTACCTGCCGTTCCTGCATGGCTTCCAGCAGAGCGCTCTGCACTTTTGCAGGTGCCCTGTTGATCTCATCAGCGAGAATGAAGTTTGCAAAAATGGGCCCTTTGCGAACGTAGAATTCGTTCTTGGCCTGGTTGTATATCATAGTTCCCACCACATCGGCAGGCAACAGGTCGGGTGTAAATTGTATGCGGCTGTACTGACCCTGAACTGTTTGCGACAGGGATTTAATGGCCAGTGTTTTTGCCAGCCCCGGAACGCCTTCGAGCAGGATATGCCCATTACTTAACAAACCAATAAGCAGGCGTTCTACCATGGTTTGCTGACCAACGATCACTTTTCCTAATTCATCATTGATTCGGGAAACAAATGTGGAGGCGTAGCTGATCTTTTCGTTGAGTAACCTGATGTCTTCTGCTGTTTGTAACATATTGCCTGGTTGTTCCGGATAAGTCGGTTCTTTTATGTGAATAATTGGGTTTTACTGTGGCTGCAAAGTACGAACTAAGGATTATAAAAAATTATGCCAAAGGGATGCCCGGAAAAATTCTTTGTTAAAAATCAAGGTAACTTTAATATAAATTTTCAGATATGGTAGATCAGCAATTGGTAACTACCAGCAACCAGCTGGAAGGTTACCGCATCAGCAAACACCTGGGTGTTGTACGCGGCATCACGGTTCGCTCAAGAAGCATTTTTGGAAACATTGCCGGCGCTTTTCAAACACTGGGAGGCGGTAAAATTTCCATTTATGTTGAATTGTGTGAAAGGGCCAGGCAGGAAGCTTACGACCACATGATACAGCACGCCAATGAACGGGGCGCCAATGCCATCATCAATATGCGTTATGATGCCAACGAGGTTATGAATGGTGTTACGGAAGTGCTTTGTTACGGAACAGCAGTGCAGGCTGTTAATGTGTAAGTGTTTTACCCGAGATACTTACCTACTATCGGCATTCTTCTGCCCACGCCAAAAGCTTTGGGAGAAACCCTGATGATGGGGCAGAACTGGTTACGCTTGTATTCATTCATGTTCACCATTTTCAGCACCCGGTCAACCAGGGAGGCATCAAATCCCTGTTCCTTGATTTCATCGGGCCCTTTCGCCTGTTCGATGTACTGGTAAAGTATTTTATCAAGGATGCTGTAATCGGGCAGGCTATCGCTGTCTTTTTGCCCCGGCCTCAGTTCTGCACTGGGGGCTTTTGTTATAATATTTTCCGGTATGATCTCTTTATCCCGGTTGATATAACGTGCGAGTGCATATACCTGCAGTTTGTAGCAATCACCCAATACGCCGATACCACCGGCCATATCACCATACAGTGTTCCATAGCCCGTTGCCAGTTCACTTTTATTGGAAGTGTTGAGCAGGATATACCCGAACTTATTGGCCATGGCCATGAGCAGGTTGCCCCTGGTGCGGCTCTGGATATTTTCTTCTGCAATACTGAAAGGCAGGTCTTTAAAGTGGGGTTTCAGTTCCTCCAGGAATGATTCATAAATATTTTTGATTGGAATGATATCATACCTGTTTTGCAGATTCTTACTCAACTGCTCCGCATCGCTTACTGAATGAGAGGTTGAATATGCTGAAGGCATCAGGATAGCATGGACATTTTCTTTCCCGAGCGCTTCACAGGCCAATGCGAGTGTAACAGCGCTGTCGATACCGCCGCTGCTTCCCAGGGTGGCTTTGCTGAAACCCATCTTGGAAAAATAATCCCTGATACCCATCAGCAATGCTTCATATACATGTTCAATATTCAGCGATTCTTCAAGGGTGGAAGGATTCAGTTCTGAATCCGTGATCCGTTCAGCCGGTTCAATCACCGGGGCATTTATCGTTCCATCGTTATTTAAAACAAAAGCCTGCATATCTTCCCTGAAACTGGCGAGTTTGCCGCAAAGATTCGCATGTTTATCAAACACGAGTGAAGTGCCATCGAAAACAATTTCTGTT